>NZ_JBHUWD010000014.1:0-87546 GCF_042670205.1 Luteimicrobium sp. NPDC057192
GCCGCCGGACCCACCGGCGGCCGCCCCCTCCCGTGCGCTCACTGCTTGGCGCTGAAGTCGTACTGCTTGTAGAGCTCGGCGGCGTTCTCGGGCGTGACCGCCGTGGTCTGCAGGACCTGCTTGGCCTCGAACGGCTTGCCGTCGACCATGGCGAGGACCGTGTCGACCGCCTCCTTGGCGCCCGTCGGGTAGATAAAGGTACCGGCGAGCTGGCCCTGCTGGACCGCGCGGATCCCGCCGTCGGGGATGGCTAGACCGTCGGTGCCGATGAACGTGATGTCCTTCGCCTTCCCCGCGCCCGCCGCGGCGAGGTAGGCGCCCAGCGCCATCGGGTCGTTCTGTGCGTAGACCAGGTCGATCTTCGTGCCGGACTGCAGCCACTGCTGCATGTCCTTGGTGGCCTCCTCCTTGAGCCACTTGGCGTCCTGGTCCTTGACGATCTTGATCTTCGGGTTCGACTTGATGGCGTCCCGGAAGCCCTTGTCGCGGTCGATCTGCGGCTGGTTCGACATGATCCCCCGCAGCTCGACGACGTTCCCGCCGTCCGGGAGCTCCTTGACCGCGAGCTCGCCGGCCTCCTTGCCGATCGCGACGTTGTCGCCGCCGATGAACGCCGTGATGCAGTCGGTGTTGACGGTGCGGTCGAGGACGATCACCGGGATGTGCTTGGCGCACGCCTGCTCGACCGGGGGAGTGAGCGGGTCGGACTCGTTGGGGGACACGATCAGGACGTCGACGCCCTGCTGGATGAACTGCTGCACCTGGCTGACCTGGCGCGAGGAGTCCTGCTGGGCGTCCGCGATGGGCAGCAGCTTGAGGTTGGGGTGCTGCGAGACGTAGTACTCGAGCTGCTTGTTGAGCTGGGCGCGGTACGGCTCGGCGTTGTTCGACTGGCTGTAGCCGATCGTGTAGACGTCCTTCTTCGCGACCAGGCCGGTGGCGGCGGGCGTCGAGCCGCCCGCCGCGGCGCTCGGGCTGTCGCCGGAGCCGCCCGAGTCGTTGTTGGTGCTGCACGCGGCAAGGGTGATCAGCCCGGCGACGGAGGCCGCCGTGAGGCCGACGAGCGTGTGGTGCTTCATCAGAACTCCTTTGTCGTGACTTCGCGGGTGTCGTCAGGGGTGTGGTCGGCGGCCGCGGGCGCGGCCGGGCCGGGCGTGCCGGCGGGCCCGGCGGGAGGGGTGGGGGGCGGGGCGGCGTCGTCCGGCTCGCGGCGTCGGCGCAGGCGCTCGACGGTCGACGTCAGCAGGTCGGGCCGCTGGATCACCACGGCGGCGATGACGATGATGCCCTTGATGATCATCTGCCAGTTGGCGCTGAAGTTGTTGAGCCCCAGGACGTTGTCGAGCAGGGTCAGGATGAGCGCGCCGACGGCCGTCCCGACGACGGAGCCGCGGCCCCCCGCGAGGCTCGCCCCACCGATGACGACGGCCGCGATCGCGTCGAGCTCGTAGCCCAGGCCGGCCTGCGGGTCGGCCGACGCGTTGTACGCGGCGCTGATGGGTCCGGCCAGGCCGCTGAGCAGGCCGGAGAGCGTGAACACCGCGATCGTCACCCCGGTGACGTTCACGCCGGAGAGCCTGGCGGCCGTCGGGTTGCCGCCGACGGCGTACAGGTGCCGGCCGAACGTCGTCCGGGAGAGCAGGAGCTGGAAGACGACGATGACGACGAGCAGCGCCAGCACGGGGAAGTAGCCGATGAGCGGCACGTCGAACAGCTTCGTCCCGGGGGTCCCGAGCATCTGGAACTGCTGGGAGCCCGGGGCCACGTTGCCGTTCGGGTCCAGGACCACGGTGCCGATCGACACGTTGTCGGAGAACTCGCGCACGATGCCGCGCGCGATCGACATCATCGCGAGCGTCATGACGAAGGACTGGATCTTCAGCCAGGCGGTGCCGGCCCCGTTGACGAAGCCGAACATCGCGCACAGCAGCATCGACGCCGGGACGATGAGCACGACGGGCCAGTTGAGCTCGGTGAGCATCCAGGCGGACGCCGTCGACCCGACGGCCATCAGGGCGCCCACCGACAGGTCGATGCCGCCCGTGATGATGACGAGCGTCATCCCGACGGCGAGGATCCCGCGCGGCGCGAAGTAGCCGATGGCGTTGGTGAGGTTGTCGATGTCCGCGAAGCGCGACCCCTGCGACCACAGCCCGATGAGGGCGATGAGGACGAGGCCGATGTAGCCCTGCGCCGACCCGAGGATGGGGGCCAGGCGGCGCATGCGGTCGGAGGCGGTCACGGTGCGTCCTCTCGGGTTCGGGATGGGGGGCCCTGACGGGTCAGGGGTTGACGAGCGCTCGGCGTGCCATCGCCGCGGTGAGGATCTCCTCCTGCGTCGTGGCGGCGGCGTCGAGCTCGGCGGTGACGCGCCCCTCGCACAGCACGACGATCCGGTCGCTCATGCGCAGGAGCTCGGGCAGCTCGGACGAGGCGACGAGGACGGCGACGCCCTGCGCGGCGAGCGCGCCGACGATCTCGTAGATCTCCGACTTGGCCCCGACGTCGATGCCCCGGGTGGGCTCGTCGAGGAGGATCACGCGGGGGCCGGTGAGCAGCCACTTCGCGAGCACGACCTTCTGCTGGTTCCCGCCCGACAGGTTCCCGACGGCGGTGCCGAGACCCGGCGTCTTGACGCCCAGGCGTCGCACCTCGGCCCCGACGTCGTGCCGCTCGCGCGCGCGGCGCAGCCAGCCACCGCGCGCGAAGGCACGCAGCGCGGCGAGGCTCGTGTTGAACCGGACCGAGGCCCCGAGCACGAGCGACTGGGTCTTGCGGTCCTCGGCGACCAGCGCGACGCCGTGGTCGATCGCCTCGTGCGGCGTGCGGGGGGCGAACGGCGAGCCGTCGAGCAGGACCTCGCCGCCGACGTCGTGCCGGGCGTACGCGCCGAACACGGCCTCGAGGGTCTCGGTTCGGCCCGCGCCCATGAGTCCGGCGAGCCCCACGACCTCGCCCGGCCGCACCTCGAGGTCGACGCCCCGCAGCGCGACCCGCCCGGCGAGGCTGTCGGCCCGCACGGTGAGCCCCCGCACGGTGAGGCGCGGGGTGCGCGCCTCGGTCCGGTCGGCGACGGTCCGCTCGGGGAGCTCCGCGAGCGGTCGGCCGACCATCATGCGGATGAGCTCGTCGCGCCGGACGTCCTGCATCGACCGCTCGCCGATCCATCGGCCGTCGCGGAGCACGTGGACGCGGTCGGCGATCTCCTCGAGCTCCTCGAGCCGGTGCGAGATGTAGACGACGGCGACGCCTTCGGCCGTCAGCGACCGGATGACGTCGAAGAGACGGCGGACCTCGGCGTCGGCGAGCGCGGACGTGGGTTCGTCCATGATGAGGACGCGCGTGTCGAGCGAGAGCGCCTTCGCGACCTCGATGAGCTGCTGCTCGGCGACACGGTACTGACGCACGGGCCGTCGAGGGCTGACGCGGGTGAGGCCGACCCGGCGCAGCAGGTCGGCGGCGCGGACGTTCGCCTCGCCACGGTCGAGCCAGCCGGCCGTGGCGCGCTCCCTGCCGAGCCAGATGTTGTCCGCGACGGACATGTCGGGGACGAGGTTGAGCTCCTGGTGGATGGTGCTGATGCCCAGCCGCTGCGCGTCGGCGGGCGTGTGGATCGGGACGGGCCGGCCGTCGAGGAGGATCTCTCCGTCGTAGGACGCGAACACTCCGGACAGGATGTTGATGAGGGTGGACTTGCCGGCGCCGTTCTCGCCGAGCAGGGCGACGACCTCGCCCTTCCGGACGCTGATCCCGACGTCGTCGAGCGCGCGGACGCCGGGGAACGACTTGCCGATGCCGCGCATCTCGAGGACCGCCGGTGCCTGCTCGGCACCGGGCGCGGGAGTGTTCTGGGTGGTGATCACCGGCTCCTTCGCTCCGTTGCGAGGCCCCACGAGGGGTCGGCCACCGGCCTCTCGTGAAATCGATTACAGTTTGCGACACTAGGACCGCCCCCACGGCGTGTCAAGGAAACACACAGCGCCGTCGGCGAGTCGTAATCGATTACGCTGGGGGCGTGGTCCGGATCAAGGACGTCGCCGAGCTCGCCGGGGTCTCCACCGCGACGGTGTCGCGGGTGCTCAACGGCATCGGCGTGCGCCCCGACCTCGCCGACCGGGTCCAGCACGCCGTCACCACCCTCGCCTACACGCCGGACCGGACCGCGCGGTCCCTGCGGCGCCGGCACAGCGACGTGATCGCGCTCGTGCTCCCGGACATCGAGAACCCGTTCTTCACCGCGCTCGCCCGCGGCGTCGAGGACGTCGCGCAACGCTCGGGCTACTCCGTCGTCCTGTGCAACACCGACGACCTGCACGAGAAGGAGCGCCAGTACCTGCAGGTCGCCGAGGACGAGAACATGGCCGGCGTGATCATCGCCCCCGCCAGCGACGACCCGGCCGTCGCCGGGCTCCTCGAGCGGCGGCGCGGCGTCGTCGTCCTCGACCGGCGGGTCAGCGCGCACGTCGACACCGTCACGTTCGACAACGTGGACCTGGGACGCACGCTGACCCAGGGGCTCCTCGACCGCGGCTTCCGGCGGATCGCCTGCGTCACCGGACCCGCGGACACCAGCACCGCCGTCGACCGCGCCGTCGGGTGGGCGGCCGCGCTCGACGAGGCCGGCCTCGCCGCCCCCGACGAGCTCCTCGTCCACGCGAACTTCCGCGTCGACGGCGGCTACCGTGCGCTCGAGCAGCTCCTCGCGGTGACCGCACCGCCCGAGGCCGTGCTCGCGACCAACAACCTCGTCGGCGTCGGCGTCCTGCGCGCGCTCGCGGACCGGCACGGACGGCCGGTCTCCGGCCCCCGGCCCGCCGACGCCACGACCCCCGAGCTCGGGGTCGCGGTCATCGGCGAGCTGCCGTTCGCCACGTCACGCATCGCCGAGGTCCTCGTCGCGCCGCTCAACCCGCGCGAGCTCGGCACGGCCGCCGCGACCATGCTCATGGAACGGATCGACGGGCTCGACGCCCCGCCGCGTCAGGTGCAGATGGCGCGCGACCGCCCCTGACCGGTCCGCCTCACGCGCCCGACGGCTGGTTCCAGCCCTCGAGCGTCCGGATCCCGTGCCCGAACCCGAGCATCGACACCGACGCCGTGCCCAGCTCGAGGAGGGCGCCGGTCGTCGCCGGGAGCCCGAGCCACGTCGTCGCGAGGACGCGGAGGACGTGCCCGTGCGCGAACACGAGCGCGCTCGCCCCGTCCTCGAGCGCGGGCAGGACCCGCTCCACGACGCGCGCGGTCCGGGCCGCGACGTCGTCGAGCGTCTCGCCGGCGGTCGGGTGCGGGACGGCGGCGTGCTCCGGCCCGACGGCGTGGACGCCGTCGCGGAAGATCTCCCAGTCCGTGCCGGTCTCGGCCGAGACCTGCGCGGACGTGCGGCCCTCGACCGGGCCGTAGTCCCACTCGGCCAGGTTCTCGTCGACGACGGCGTCCCCGAACCCCGCGAGCTCCGCCGTCCGGCGTGCCCGCGCGCGGGGGCTCGTGAGCACCGTGCGGAAGTGCTGGCCCGCTGCCACGCGGGAGGCGAGGAGGACGCCGGCGGCCCGGGCCTGCTCCTCGCCGTGCGGCGTCAGCGGGATGTCGGACGTGCCCGTGTGCTGGCCGCTCAGCGACCACGCCGTCTCGCCGTGGCGGACGAGCACGAGCTGCGGGTCGGGCGAGGTGGTCACCCGACCATGGTGGTGGCGAGGCGGGGGAGCAGCACGTCGAACCGGCAACCGCCCGGGACGTTCCGCACCCGGACGCCGCCGTCGTGCGCCTCGGCGATGCCCCGCGCGATCGCGAGGCCGAGGCCCGCGCCCGTCGCCCGCACGTGGTCGGCGGCGTCGTCGACGGACTCGGGCGTGCGCGCGGACGAACCGCGCCAGCCTGCCTCGAAGATCCGCGTGAGGTCCGCCTCGGGGATACCGCCGCCCGCATCGACGACGGACACGGCGACCTGGTCCGCCGTCTCCGCGGTCGTCGAGACCACGACCTCGGAGCCGGCCGGCGAGTGCTGGAGCGCGTTGATGAGGAGGTTCCCGACGGCACGGGCCAGCTCGCGCGCGTCGCCGACGACGGTGAGGTCGGTGGGGCCCGTCTGCCGCAGGGTGACCGACCGCGCCCGGGCGAGCGGCGTGAGCTCGGCGACGGCGTCGCTCACGAGGTCGTAGAGCGCCACGGGCTCGAGGCAGAGCGCGAGCGTGCCCGAGTGGACGCGCGACAGCTCGAACAGGTCGTCGACCATCCCGGACAGGCGATCGGCCTGCGCCTGGATCTGGCGGTGGTAGCGGGCGGGGTCGTCGACCAGGCCGTCCTCGAGCGCCTCGGCCATGGCACGCAGGCCCGCGAGCGGGGTGCGCAGGTCGTGCGAGATCCAGGCGACGAGGTCGCGGCGCGAGCGCTCGACGCGCTCGGCCTCGGCCCGCGCGTCGGCGAGCCGTTCGCTCGTCGCCGCGAGCTCGGCGGACAGCGCGGCGAGCTCGGCGCTGCCGGCGGTCGAGGGCCGCACCGTCCGCCCCTCGCCGACGGCGCGGGCGAGGGACCGGGCGCGTCGCACGTCGCTCACCAGGCCGCGCCCCAGGACGAGCGCGACGGCCACCGCGACCACCCCGGACACGCCCGCGACCCACATGGCGACGACGAGGTCGTGGCCCGACAGGTACATGGCGCGCGCGACCGCGACCATGCCCGCGAGCACGGACAGCACAGCCGCGAGCACGACGACGCACAGCTGCGCGGTGAGGCTCGCGCGCCGCGCCAGCCGGAGCACGCCGAGCCCGACCAGCCCGACGGCGCACGCGCAGGCGAGCGCGACGCCGACGATCACGGCGAGGTCGGGAAGGGGGATCATGGTCGGCCTCCGGGTGGGTCCGTCGAGCGGGTCCGGGTCACGTCACACCGAACCGGTAGCCCACGCCCCACACGGTCGTGAGCCAGGTGGGCCGGGTGGGGTCGTCCTCGATCTTCTCGCGCAGCCGCCGGACGTGGACGGTCACCGTCGACAGGTCGCCGAAGTCCCACCGCCACACGGAGCGGAGGAGCTGGTCGCGGCTGAACGCCTGGTCGGGGTGCTTGAGGAAGAACGCGAGCAGGTCGTGCTCGCGCACCGACAGCGCGAGCTCGCTGCCGCGCTTGGTGATGACCCGCCGCGCCGGGTCGAGGCGGAACGGGCCGAGGTCGAACGCGGACTCGGGGGTGAGCTCGCCGACGCTGCGGCGCAGCACGGAACGCACCCGCAGGACGAGCTCACGCGGGGAGAAGGGCTTGGCGAGGTAGTCGTCCGCCCCGGCCTCGAGCCCGGTGATCCGGTCCTCCGTCGAGCCGAGGGCCGTGAGCATGACGACGGCGGTCCCGTGGTCCGCGCGCAGCCGCCGGCACACCTCGACCCCGTCGAGGCCGGGGAGCATCCGGTCGAGGACGACCAGGTCGGGGCGGGCGCGGGCGGCGGCCCGGAGCGCGCTCACCCCGTCGGCAGCCTCGTCGACGAGGAACCCCGCGGAGACGAGGTACGAGCACGCGACCTCCCGGACCGTCGGGTCGTCCTCGACGACGAGCACGCGACGATCCGTCAGCAGGTCGTCGTGCGCGTCGACGGGAACGGGGGTCACCGTTCCAGGGTAGGCACGGGCGCGGCGGCCAGGGCGCGGACGGCGGTCCCGGCGCGCGACCGTCCGCGGTTCGTAAGACTTTCCGCCCCGGCGTGGGCTGGCCGCGTCCGTAGCGTCGGGAAGGTGAACGAACCCGCGCCGGTCGAGTCCGCCGGCCCCGCCGCGCCCGGTGTCGCCGTCGACGTCGTGCTGCCGTGCCTCGACGAGGCGGCGGCCCTGCCCAGGCTCCTCGCCCGCATGCCGCCGGGCTACCGGGCGGTCGTCGTCGACAACGGCTCGACCGACGGCTCCGCGGACGTCGCGCGGGCGCACGGAGCCGTCGTCGTGCACGAGGCCAGACGCGGCTACGGGGCCGCGGCGCACGCGGGGCTGCTCACGGCGACGGCCGACGTCGTGGCCTTCTGCGACGCCGACGGCTCGTTCGACCCGGCCGACCTGCCCCGCGTCACCGGCCCCGTCCTCGCGGGCGAGGCCGACCTGGTGCTCGGGCGACGGCGTCCGACCCCGGGCTCCTGGCCACCGCACGCGCGGATCGCGAACGCGGTGCTCGCGGCCGAGCTGCGCCGCCGGACGGGACGACGCGTGCACGACCTGGGCCCGATGCGCGCCGCGCGCCGCGACGCCCTGCTGGCGCTGGGGCTCGCGGACCGCCGCAGCGGCTACCCGCTCGAGGTCTTCCTCCGGGCCGCGCGCGCGGGCTGGCGCATCGAGGAGGTGGACGTGCGCTACCAGCCGCGTGTCGGGCGGTCGAAGGTCACGGGCACCGTGCGCGGTACCGTCACCGCGGTCCGCGACATGTCGCGGCTCCTCGCGGCACCGGCTCCCGCACCGGGTCACGCGGACGGGGCCGCCTCGTGACGGCGCTCGTGGTGGTGGCGAAGGAGTGCGTGCCCGGGCACGTCAAGACGCGGCTCTGCCCGCCCCTCAGCCCGACCGGCGCGGCGGCGGTGGCCGCGGCGTGCCTCGCCGACACCCTCGCGGCGCTCGCGGACGCGCCGGCGGCTCGCCACGTCCTCTACCTCGGCCGGCCCGACGACGTCGGGCCGCCGGGGTCACGACGCCCCGGCCCGGCGTTGCCCGACGAGGCCGTGGGCTGGGAGGTTCTCGGGCAGCCGACGGGAACCCTCGACGTGCGGCTCGGCGCGCTGCTCGACCACCTCGACGAGCCGCTCCTGCTGATGGGGATGGACACGCCCCAGGTCACGGCCGCGCACGTCGCCCCGGCGCTGGATCGCCTGGCGGCCACGGGGAGCGGGCGGGACGCCTGGCTCGGGCTCGCCGCCGACGGCGGCTACTGGGCGCTCGGGCTGGGCGCGGCCGCGGGGCGCTCCGGGGCCGCTTCGACCGCCGCTCGGCCCGCGCGTCGCGGGGACCTCGTCCGTGGCGTCCCGATGTCGCGCGACGACACGGGCGAGCGGCAGCGCGAGCGGCTCGAGCGCGCGGGCCTGCGGGTCCACCTGCTCGACGAGCTCGTCGACGTCGACACGGTCCGCGACCTGCGGGGCGTCGTGCGCGAGGCGCCCGGTGGGCGCGTCGCGCGGACGGCCGCGGAGCTGGGCTGCCTCGAGGCCGTCCCGGAGGCGGTGTCGTGACCGCGCTCGACGCCACGTCCGGCACGGCACGGTCCGACGTCCGTCACTTCGGCGGCGGCGGGGACCGCCCCTACGAGGCCGCGCTCGCGGCGGGCGCCGGCCGGCTCCGGCTTGCACGGGCCGGTGGCCCCGCGGGTGCCGGGCTCCCGGTCCCGGCCGGGCACACCGTCCTCGACGTGGGCCGCTACGCGGGGCCGGCGGACGCCGTCGACGTCGAGGTGCTGCGCCGCGCTCGCGGGCCCGTGCTCGACGTCGGCTGCGGGCCTGGGCGGATGGTGAGCGCGGCCCTCTCCGAGGGGATGCCTGCTCTGGGCCTCGACGTGTCGGCGGCGGCGGTCGCCGTGGCGCGGGACCGCGGGCTGCCGGTGCTGCACCGGTCGGTGTTCGGGCACGTCCCGGTGGCGCGCGGCTGGGGCACGGTGCTGCTGCTCGACGGGAACGTCGGCATCGGCGGCGACCCGTCCGGGCTGCTGTCGCGGTGCGCGCAGCTCGTCGCGCCGTGGGGCGCCGTCGTCGTCGAGACCGACCGGGTCGCGACCCGCGACCGGGTGTTCGAGGCGGTCGTGACCGATGAGGCCGGACGCCGGAGCCTGCCGTTCGCGTGGGCCGAGGTAGGGGCCGATGCGCTCGCCCGGCACGCGGCACCCGCCGGCCTCGCGCCGGGCGAGCGGTGGGTACGCGGCGGGCGGACGTTCGTGCGGCTCGTCCCGGCACGCTGAGCGACCATGGGACCGGGACGGCTCGACGGTGTCGGGGCGTCCCGGACGTCCACCGTGCACGACCGAGGAGCTGAGAGCCGCGTCCACCGAGCCACGCACCGCACGCGAGGTACCCGCCCCCGGAGCGCCCGAAGGGACGCTGCACCGGAGCCTCTCCCTGCGGCACCTCATCATCTACGGGCTGCTGTTCATCGGCGTGACTGCGCCGATGGGCACGTTCGGTGTCCTGGACGCACGGAGCGACGGCGCGGTCGCGCTGGTGTTCCTCGTCGCGACCCTGGCGATGGGGTTCACCGCGTGGTCCTACGCGCGCATGTCCGTCGCGGTCCCGAGGGCGGGGTCCGTCTCGGCGTACGCGACCGCCGGCCTGGGGCGCCGCCCCGGCTTCATGGCCGGCTGGATGATCGGCCTGGACTACCTCTTCATCCCGAGCCTCGCGGCGCTCTTCACCGGCATCGCCAGCCACGCCCTCGTTCCGGCGGTGCCCGTGTGGGTGTTCACGACGGCGGCGGTTCTCGTCATCACGGCCCTGAACCTCGGTGGCGTCAGGCTCGCGGCCACCGTCGGCCTCGTCTCGCTCGCGGTGGAGCTCCTCGTCCTGGCCGCGTTCTGCGTGGGCGCCGTCGTCGTGCTGGTGCAGGACGGCCCGGCCCGGCCGTGGCTGTCCCCGCTGACCGGCCTCGACGGGTTCACGCTGACGGGGGTGCTCGGCGCGGTCTCCGTGGCGGCGCTCGCGTTCCTCGGCTTCGACGCGATCGCGACCTTCGCGGAGGAGACCACGGGCTCCCCGCGACGCGTCGGCCAGGCGCTCGTCTTCTGCCTCGGCCTCGCCGGGTTCCTGTTCGTCCTCCAGACCTACCTGGGTGCGCTGCTCACGACGACGACGCCCGCGGAGCTCGCCGCGCACCCGGACGAGCAGGGCACCGTCTTCTACACGATGCTGGGCGACTCGATCGGGTCGTGGTTCGGCACGACCGTCACCACGGTGCGAGCGATCGGACCGGTGCTGTCGGCGCTGGTGGCGCAGGCCGCGGTGAGCCGCCTCATGTACGGGATGGCGCGCGACGGTCAGCTGCCGGCCCGGCTCGGCTCGGTGAGCCGTCGCACCGGCGTCCCCCGCCTGGCGATCCTCGTGTCGGCGGTCGCGACGCTCGTCATCGCCGTCGCGGCGGCCCTCAAGCCCGACGGCCTGGACCTGCTCTCGTCGATGGTCACGGTCGGGGCGCTGACGGCCTTCGTGTTCCTGCACGCGGCCGTCGTCGGGTACTACGTGGTGGGGCGCCGCACGGAGCGGCGTGTGCTCCACACCGTCGTCCCCGCCGTGGGCGCGGCGATCGTCGTCGCCGTGCTGGTCCTCGCCAGCCATCTCGCGCTCGAGGTCGCCGCCGGATGGCTCGTGCTGGGACTCGTCGTCATGGTCGTGCGCGGGAGACGCCGGGAGGGGGCTTCCTCCGCCGAGCCCGGTCGCGGAGGCCGAGCGTGAGCGTCCCGGCCACGGCGACCACGGCGAGCACGACCCAGGTGAGGACGAGGTGCCGCCCGTAGTCGCCCGGCACGACCGTCGGGTTCGCGGGGCCGAGGGACTGCGCGTGGAGCTCGGGCAGGACGACGAGCGTCAGCACGCCGCCGACGGCCAGGCAGGTCGCGACGAGGGTCCCCGCGCCGCGCGGCGCCCGCCACCGGTGCCCGCGGACGCCCCGGCCCGCCAGGCGCCCGAGCACGAGGCTGCCCACGACCAGGGCGAGGGTGACGGCGGGGACGAGGACGCCGTCGTGCAGGACGAGCGCCGAGACCAGCCAGACCCCGAGCGCTCGCAGCTGGTAGCCGTGGAGGGCGGTGAGCTTCCAGCCGCCCACGGTGAGCCCGGCGACCCCCGCGACGACGAGGACCACGCGGGCGACGCGGACGGCTCGGCCGTCCGGGCCGGAGCGGTCGGTGACGGGGGGCGGTGTCGCGCTCACGTCGTCTCGATCCGGGTGAGCCACTTGGTCTGCAGGACGCCGGGGCGTGCGGGCGCGACGAGGCGCGCGGGGAAGCCGTGGTCGAGGTCGAGCGGCTCGCCCGCGAGCTCGAGCGCGACGAGGGTGCGCGGGTGGTGCGCGAACGCGGGCTCGAGGTCGCTCGTCCGGTAGGGGCCGGTCGGCTCGAGGCTGGTGACGCGGGCGGCGGCGCCGGGGGGAGCGCCGACGAGGTCGAGGAGCTCCGCGACCCGCACGCCGCGCCAGTGCGCGAACGTGGTCCATCCCTCGACGCAGGCGATGGGCAGCTCGACCTCGGTCTGGGGGAGCGCCTCGAGCTCGGCGCGCGTGAGGGCGACGGACCGTCTGCCGTGCGCGACGGTGAGGGTCCACGCCGGGTCCGTCGCGGTGTCGCGGACGCGCGCGGCGGCCGCAGTCTTGTTGACGGGCAGGCCCTGCGGCCCGAGGTCCTGGACGCGCGGGGCGAACAGGTTGGTCCGCCGCAGCACGCCGAACGACTGGCCGGCGGTGAGCACCACGACCGCTGCGACGCTCGACCCGACCGCCACGAGGAAGCCGCGCCGCGACGCCGCCGCCCCGGTCGCTGCGTCGTCGGGCACGCGACCGTCGGCGACGGCGTGCTCGCGCCGCCAGTGCCGGACGATCGTCGGGAGCTGGGCGGCGACGTGGATCGCGAGCGCGCCGACGACGACCCACGCGAGCGCGAGGTGCGTGCCTCGGAACGGGAACCGGAACGGGTACCACTGGTAGGTGTTGAGCAGGCCCGTGGCCACCTCGACGAGCGCGGCGGCGACGAGCACCCCGACGAGGACCCGCTCGACGGCGTGCAGCGCGCTGCGGACGGGCGGCCACTGGAGCAGGCGCGGATAGACGCTCCAGAGCTTGGCCAGCAGGAGCGGGATGCTCGCGATCCCGGCCGCGACGTGCACGCCCTGGGTGAGCTGGTAGAGGTTCGGCGGCCAGGTCGGGAACCGCATCCACGGCTGCGGGTCCTGGAGGAAGTGGCTGTAGAGGCCCGTGGCGAAGCAGACGAGGAACGCGGCGCCGAGCAGCCGCCCGATCACCACCGTGGTGCGCGGCGAGCGCGCCGGGTGCCGCAGCAGCGCCGCGGCCCGGCCGGCCGCGGTGCGGCCGCGGGCGTCCGCCGCGGTCCGGAGCCGCTCGAGCCTCATGCTCCTCATCGTGCTGCGACGGCCGCGCGCGGCGGGTCCGGAGATCTTACGGTCCACGAACGAGGGGCCGGTTTCCGCCGGTCCGGCCCGGTCGAGGCGGGACGATCGGACGGTGCGCAGCACCCGAGCCCTCCTCCCGACCGTCCTCGCGGGCGGTGCCGTCATCCTCCTGGTGGCGGTCGTGGCCGTGGGCACGCACGTCCACGGCTTCGCGCACGCCGACCGGCCGCGGGCCCTGGTCGCGATCGGCGCGGGCTGGGTGGCCTTCGCCGTCGCCGTGCTCGCGCTGCGGCGGGTCCCCGAGCGGGTCGTGGTGCCGTTCGTGCTCGCGGGCTCGGTCGCCGTCGGGCTGGCCGCGCTCACGGGCCCGCCGAACCTCAGCACCGACTCCGCGCGCTACGCCTGGGACGGCATCGTCCAGGACGCCGGCACCTCGCCCTACGCGCACGTGCCGACCGCGGACGCCCTCGAGCCGCTGCGCACGGACTGGCTCTTCCCGGCGCCTGCCGGCACGGACGCCGGCGGCGTGGCGGTCTGCCCGGCGGAACGCGTCGACCCGACGACGAGCGTCCCCTCCGGCGAGCCGCTGTGCACCGCCATCAACCGGCCCCACGTCCCGACCATCTACCCGCCCGTCGCGGAGGCCTGGTTCGCGGCCGTGCGTACGCCCGTGCCGTCGTCGGCGGCGTACTGGCCCCTGCAGGTGGGCGGGCTCGCGGTGAGCCTCGCCGTGACGGGCGGCCTGCTCGTCGCCCTGCGCCGCAGGGACCTCGGCGTGCGCTGGGCCGCCGTGTGGGGGTGGTGCCCGTTCGTGGCGTCGGAGGCCGTGACGAACTCGCACGTCGACGTGCTCGGCGCCGCGCTCGTGCTGGCCGCGACGCTCGCGTCGACGCGGCCCGCCGGGGTGCGGCGTGCGCTCACGACGGGTGCGCTGCTCGGTCTCGCCGCCGCCACGAAGCTCGTGCCCGCGATCGCAGGGCCGCCGCTCCTACGGCGGGACGGCTGGCGGACGGCGGCCGTCGCGGTCGTGACGTTCGTCCTCGTCTACGTGCCCTACGTCGTGGGGGCGGGCAGCGGCGTGCTCGGGTTCCTGCCCGGCTACCTCGACGAGGAGGGCTACGACAGCGGCAACCGGTTCGCGCTGCTCGCGTTCCTGCCCGGGCCGGTGGCCACCGTCGTGGCGGTGGGTCTCGTCGGTGCGCTCGCCGTCGCGTGCTGGTGGCGGGCCGACCCCGACGCGCCCTGGCACGCCCAGGTCGTGCTCGTCGGCGGGACGCTGCTCGTCGTCGGCCCGTCGAACGCCTGGTACGCGCTCCTGCTCGTCCCGCTCGTGGCGCTCAGCCACCGCTGGGAGTGGCTCGCCGTCCCCGCCGCCCTCGCCGCGGGCGAGCTGTACCCGCGCATGGCGGTGATCCGGCCCGCCATGGGCGTGGCGCTCGTCGTCGTGCTCGCGGTGACGCTCGTCCGCGCGTCCCGTCCCGCCCGTCTTCCCCGACTCACCTGGAGGCCCGCATGACCCACCTGCCACTCACCGACCCGCCCACCGTCGCCGTCGTGGGCGGCTCGGGGCTCTACCGGCTCTTCGACGAGGGCACCGCGACGGAGGTCGACGTGCCCACCCCGTACGGACCGCCGTCGGGCCCGGTGAGCGTCGGGACGTTCGGCGGACGCACGGTGGCCTTCCTCGCGCGCCACGGCCAGGGCCACGCCCTGCCTCCGCACCGCGTGAACGCGCGCGCGAACCTGTGGGCGCTCGCCTCGCTCGGGGTGCGCGCGGTCGTGTCGTCGACGGCGGTCGGCTCGCTCGACCCGGCGCTCGTGCCGGGCTCGTTCGTCGTCCCCGACCAGCTGATCGACCGGACGTCGGGCCGCGCCGACACGTACTTCGACGGCGACCCCGCGGGCGCCTCGGGCGTCGAGCACCTCGCCGCCGCGGACCCGTTCTGCCCGCGGCTGCGATCCGTCGCGCTCGCGGCGGTGCGCGCCGCCGGCGAGGACGTGCGCGACGCCGCGACGACCGTCGTCGTGCAGGGGCCGCGGTTCTCCACGCGCGCGGAGTCGCGGTGGTACCGGGCAGCGGGCGCCGACATCGTCAACATGACCCAGTACCCGGAGACGGTCCTCGCGGCCGAGCTCGGCCTCGGGCTCGTCAACCTCTCGTTCGTCACCGACACCGACGCCGGGATCCTCCCGGGCGAGGCCGACGCCGCGGACGCCGCCCTCGTGCTCGCGCGCATGGCGGCCGCCCAGCCGCGCCTCCTCGCACTCCTCGCCGCGGTCGTCGCCGCGGTGCCCGGCGACTACGAGGCGCGCGAGCTCGTCCCGCGCGCGGCGAGCCGCCGTGTGCTCGCGCTGGCGCCGGTCGGGGCCCTCGCATGAGCGGGCTGCTCGTCGTCACGGGCGGTGCCGGGTTCGTCGGGCTCCCGACCGTGCGCGCCGCGCTCGACGCCGGATGGCGCGTGCGGGTCGTGGACTCGCTGCGCGGCGACGTCCACGCCGACGGGCGCCCCCCGCGCGACCTCGAGGCGCTCGCGGACCGTGACGACGTCGAGGTCGTGGTCGCCGACGTGCGCGACGCCGGCGCGGCGGACCGGGCCCTTTCGGGCGCGGACGCCGTCGTCCACCTCGCCGCGAAGGTCGGCCTCGGCGTCTCGTTCGACGACGCGCCCGACTACGCCGCGAGCAACGGCACCGGCACGGCGTGCGTCCTCGCCGCGGCGGCGCGCGCGGGAGCGCGCCGGCTCGTGCTCGCGTCGTCGATGGTGGTCTACGGCGAGGGGCGCTACCTCGACGCGAGCCGGCCGGACGGGCCGCCCCGCCAGCCGCCGCCGCGCCGGGTCGAGGACCTCGAGCGCGGGGTGTTCGACCCCCTCGGCGCCGACGGACGCCCCCTCGTCCCGGTGCTCGTGACGGAGGACGCCGCCCTCGAGCCCCGCAACGTGTACGCGGCGACGAAGCTCTTCCAGGAGCACCTCGCGTCGTCGTGGGCGCGCGCCACGGGCGGGACGGCGGCCCTGCTGCGCTACCACAACGTCTACGGCCCGGGTCTGCCGGCCGGGACCCCGTACGCGGGGGTCGCCGCGCTGTTCCTGGACGCGCTCGAGCGCGGACGCGCGCCGCGCGTCTTCGAGGACGGCGGCCAGCGCAGGGACTTCGTGCACGTCGACGACGTCGCCGCCGCCAACCTCGCGGCCGTGGCCTGGTCGGCGGGTGGCGGTCCGGGTGAGCGGGCCGGCGTCGCGCGGGCGTTCAACGTCGGCAGCGGAGAGGTGCGCACGGTCGGAGACCTGGCGTCGGCGCTCGCGCGCGCCACCCGCGGCCCCGAGCCGGTCGTCTCCGGCGAGTACCGGCTCGGCGACGTCCGGCACGTGACCGCGTCGTCGGAGCGGCTGCGGGCGGAGACGGGCTGGCGTCCGCGTGTCGCGTTCGACGACGGCGTCAGACAGCTGGTTGCGGCACGAGGTGCGAGCCGCGTCACCGTGGGGTGAGCGCGTCTCCTGGCGGTAGGCGTGCACCGCGTCGAGCAGGTCCTGGTCCAACAGCGCGATGCTCTCGGGCACGGAGACTGGATCGCCGACCAGCTTTCGGCGGCTCCTGCCATGAGAGAGCCGAGGGCACCCGGACTGCGGGCGACGAGCGCGTCGAGATGCTCGAGCGCCTCCCGAGTCACCGTGGTGCTGACGTCCTCCGACAGCAGCCGACCCGTCGATCGGGAGAGCGTCGCGCTCCGCCGGCAGCGGAGTGCACGGGTTCCCCGAACGCCGGGAAGTCAGCGAGCCGCCGGCTCTCGAGCTGCGCGAGCCCTGCCCGCGGGTCGCCCCGTCGTGTCTCGCGCGGATCGGCTCAGCGCGAGAAGGCCTGCGATCCCGATGACGACGGCGCCCGCGATCGCGACCCACCTCGGGAGCGCCGTGGGGATGCCGAGGTACTCGGTGAGACCGAGGATGCGGTGCAGCCCCCAGGGGAGGAGCGCGAGCTGGTCGTTCCAGGCGCTCAGAACGGGCTCGAGCCCGACCGCCGCGACGAGCGCGCCGCCGACGAGCAGCGGCAGCCCCGCGGCGACCGCGACCGCGCCGGACGCGCGCCTGCGGGTCAGCCCGTACCGCGCGCGCAGCACCGCGAACGTCGCGACGAACAGCCAGCAGAACAGCGCGAACGCGACGGTCACGTAGGCGGCGCGCTGGACCGGCACCGTCCAGAACCCGAACCAGTAGCGGCCCGGACCACGCCACGCGAGGACCGCGAGCAGCAGGGCGGACCGGACGAGCGCGACCCCGCCGACCGCGCCCCAGAGCCAGAAGCCGTCGCGCCGCCCGACGAGTGCCCGCGCCGTCAGCGCGAACAGCGCCCATGCGCCGAGCGTGAGGGCGAGGTGGACGGGTGCCGCGAACCAGCCGTAGGCGAGGCGGGAGAGCACCAGCACGACGGCGGGGAGCGCCCACACGAGCACCCGGTCGACGCGCCCGGGTGCGTCGTCCGCGGTCGCCAGAGCGCGGGCGTCGCACCCGCCGACGACGGCCCCGCCGCCGTCCGGACCGAGGCGCCACGGTCGCGTCCCGCCGGTCCAGAGCGCGTGCAGCGCGCGGTGCCCGGGGAACCTCGGCCGGCGCCGCGACCACGCCCCGAGCCCGAGCGCCCCCACGACGAGCACCAGCAGCGCTCGCGCGACCCATGCCATCGCGACGTCCCGGTCGGCGCGCACGAGCCCGAGGTGGGCGGCCGTGAAGTTGTACGCCGGGAGCTGCAGGTCCTCGCCGTAGCGGGCCTCGTGCGCCGCGAGCGCCGCCCGGAACCGGGACTCGGCGGCCTTCCACGCGGTCCGCGACGCCGTCGATCCGGTGTCGAGCCACTCCACGCGGCGGAGCTGGGTCTCGCGGTAGGCGTCGAGCGTCGTGAACAGGTTCTGCTCGTAGTCGAGGGCGGCGAGCAGCCGGGTCCGGTGCTCGGGGTCGGTCCACGACGACGCGGCGGTGCCCGCGACGAGGTCGCGCATGCGGCCGACGGTGGCGACGGCACGGTGGCCCTGGTCGACGGCTTCGTCGACCTGTGTCCGCGTGAGCGTGTAGATCGTGTCGAAGGTCGCGGAGTCGCCCGAGACGATGTCCCACTCGAAGATCCACATCATCGGCGGCGGCTGGAGGCCGAGCGCCCTGACGGACTGCTCGGCGTACGGCCCGAGGTACAGACCGTCGGTGATCGCGGACCGTGACAGGGCGAGCGCGTCCGAGATCGCGGCGACCGTGGCGGGGTCGGTGGACAGGGTCTGGCGCACCCAGTCGGCGCGCAGCCGGGCGACG
This sequence comes from Luteimicrobium sp. NPDC057192, assembly GCF_042670205.1. Taxonomy (NCBI): domain Bacteria; kingdom Bacillati; phylum Actinomycetota; class Actinomycetes; order Micrococcales; genus Luteimicrobium; species Luteimicrobium sp. NPDC057192. Next base: position 18,352 of record NZ_JBHUWD010000014.1, read on the forward strand.
TCGGCGTCGGGTTCGGCCGCGAGCCGCGCTGCCAGGTACGCGTCGAGGTCCCACAGCTGCCAGAACCCGTCGCGGAGGTAGAGGGCGCGCGGGCCGGCGTAGAGCGGTCCGCCGGTCTGCGCCCAGTCCCAGATCCCCTCCACGTGCGGGTTCGTCGCGAGGAAGGTGCGCAGCGCCTCCTGCTCGAGCGCACCCAGGTCGTCGGGCAGGGCGCCCTGGCCCTCGAACTCCCGACGCGCCTGCAGCTCGACGATCCGCCGCTGGTCCCCGACGGCCAGCGTCGGGTTGAGCGCCAGGTAGCTGTAGAAGTCGCCCGCCGAGTACTTGGTCGACACGACGAGGTGCGGGTCGTGGAGCGCGCCGAGCACCTGCTCGTACGACGCCGGGTTCGTGTGCAGGTCGCCGACGGCGCCGATCCCGACCGTCCACGACCGGAAGATCACGTCCTTGTCGGCGTCCCCTGCCGTCGCGAGGAACGCCCGCAGCATCGCCTGGACCGCGTCCGGCGTCGTCACGGCGAGCTTCGAGCCGTAGTCCCAGCCCGCGAGCCGGTACGCCGAGCCGCCCTCGCCGACCCGGATCATCAGCCCGTCGACGAACGGCATCGAGCGGAACAGCTCACGCAGACCGCCCTGGTACACCGACCAGAAGCCCGGCGACGTCAAGGTCGACGGTGTGCCGAGGCTGCCGAACCGCTGCGTCAGGTACGCCTCGAGCGGCGGGTCGACCGCGAGCATGTCGGTCGACAGGTACACCTTCATGCCCATGTCGTGCGCGTACCGCCACACCGGCGCGAACGCCGCGACCATCGCCCGCGCCCGGGCGACGTGCGGGTCGTCCGCGGCGTAGACGCCGAGGTCGGAGAACGTCACGTACTCCAGGAACCCGGGCACCACGACGCCGTTGTAACCCTGGCGCAGCGCGTGGTCGACGAGCGCGCGGAACTGCGCGGAGATCGCCGCGACGGCGTCCGGGTCGACCCACGGGGCGTGCGGCAGCAGCGCCGACCCGACGACGTCGGAGTTGAGCGAGTAGTCGTCGCCCGCGGCGAACCGCGCCGCGTCGTCGTCGAGCCCGACGGCGCCCACGTCCGTCAGGCGCAGCCCGAGCCGCGGACCCTGCACGACGCCGTCCTCGTCGCCCGGGACGACGGCGCTCGCGGACCGGACCCGGTCGGCGACCGTGTAGAGACCCGCGGCGGCGCCCGCGGTCGTGGCGGCGTCGAGCGTGAGGCCGGTTCCGGCGGTCGACAGGCGGAACCGCTCCCCGGTGATGCCCGACGACGGCGCCACCCGCACGGTGAGGACCCCACCCGCCGGGCCACGGGTCCCGTCGTCGGCGGCGACCGCGGGGCGATCGAGGCCTCGCCCCGCGTACGCGTCGGCGACGGCCTGCGCGGCGAGGCGGACGGGTCGCGCGTCCGGGGCGGTGACGAGCCGGAGCGCCGGGGCCGCGTCGTCGGCGCGGGCGGGCAGCGCCGTCGTGCGCTCCGCGGGGACGTCGGCCGGCGCGTGGCTCAGCCCGAGGAAGCCGCCCACCTGCCAGGCCACGCCGGCGCCGAGCGCCAGCAGCACCACGACGACGACGGCGAGGGTGAGGGGCCGGGGTGACGTGCGTCGACCCTCGCCGGCCCCGGCTGCGGTACCGGGCACGCGCACATCCTGCCACCGGGAGCCGCGCCCCCGGCCCGGCTCGTCAGCCCCGTCGCGCGGCGAGGCCCGCCGTCCACCAGGCGACGGCGACGCCCACCACCGCGACGACGGCGACGGCCAGCGCCATGACAGCAGTGCCGGCCGCGGTCGGGTGGGCCGTCCGGCCGACGGCCACCGACACGGGCGCCCACGGCACGACGACGAGCAGCACCCCGACCAGCAGCACGACGAGCAACGTCACCACGCGGCTCGTCACGAGCGGCCGGGCGAGCGCCGCCCCGACGACGGTCCCGCACACCACCGCGACGACGTGAGCGAGCAGCGCGGTGACGACGAGCGTGCCGGACAGGCCGTGCGCGAGCGACGCGGGGTGCACGGGGTCGCGGGACTCGGCCCACGCCACGAGGAACGAGACGGGTACGACGACGGCGCTCCCTACCGCGGCCGCGAGCTGCGCACCCAGCCGCTCGCGCCGTGCGCCACCGACGGCCGCGGCGAGGACGCCGGACTGCTCGGGCGCCTGGGAGCCGAGCGTCGCGATCACGAGCCACGCGGCGACGAACAGGAGCGCCACGGTGCTGAGGGCCAGGGCGTCGGCGGCGCGGCCCGACGGCGCGTCGAGCAGAGCGATCGCGACGACGAAGGTGAGCCACGGCGCGACCCACACCTGCGCCCGTCCGCAGCGCGCGACGGTGTAGGCGACGAGGGCGCTCATGCGCGACGCTCCTCGCTCTCGGTCTCGGTCTCGGTCTCGGTCTCGGTCTCGGTCTCGGTCCTCGCCTCGTGACGGGCCGTGTCGCCCGGCTCGGGCCGGACCTCGAGGACGGAACCACCCTGGCGCAGGACGTCGAGCAGGGCCGCGTCGCGCTCGGCGCCGGAGAGCGCGAGCGTCCGCTCGGTGCCGTCGGGCTCGCGGACCCGGGCGGTCACGTGGGCGTCCTCGTCCTCGTCCTCGTTGTCGCTGCCGCGACCGGGCGGGGCGCCCGAGGCCGCCGCCCCCGACGTGGCGCGCTCTACTGTCACCGCCCCTCCGCCCACCCGCAGGAGCGTCGCGCGGGGAGCGACGTCGTCGTGCGCTGCCCGGAGGACGGTCGCACCGCGGTCGAGCGCCTCGTCCACGAGGTCGCCGAGCACCGCGGCTGCCGCGTCGTCGAGGCCGTCGCGTGGCTCGTCGAGGACCACGAGGCCGACGGGCGCGAGGAACGCGTGCGCGAGCCCGACCTTGAGCCGGTTGCCCTTGCTCAGCGTGCCGAGGCGCGCGTCCGGGCCGGGACGCAGGTCGAACCGGTGCAGGAGCGCGTCGGCGCGCGCGGCGGACGTGGAGGCGTCGAGCCCGAGGAGCCGGCCCGTGCGGCGCAGGTACGCGTCGGCCCGCATCCCGGCGGGCGGCGAGAAGCGCTCCGGCACGTAGCCGACGTGCCGCGGCCTGCCCTCGACGCGACCGGCGGTCGGCCGGGCGGCGCCTGCCGCGATCCGCAGCAGCGTCGACTTCCCGGAGCCGTTCGGCCCGCGCACCACGACGTAACCGTCGAGCTCGAGGTCGACGCCGACGAGCACGTCCACGTCGTCGTACCGCTGGGTCACCGCGACGAACCGCACGCCGCGACCCTAGCGCTCGCCGGTCCGCGCCCGGGAAGTCACACGTCGAGTGCCGCTCGGTGAACCGCCACGCCCCGCGTCTCGTGTCCCCGGTAGGAGCGCACGACGCCCCCGCCGGACGGGCGGGTGCCGGACGGCGCCCGGCCGGAGGGCGACATGGCACGGCGAACGGCACAGGTCCCGGGGCGGACCGCAGGTCCCACGACGCGGCGCACGGTCGTGCGGTCGGGTGTGGTCGGGGTGGCGATCGCGGGCGCGCTGGCGCTCGCGGCGTGCAGCTCCGGCGGAGGTTCGGGCGGCAGCACGGCGGGAAGCGGGGGCGGCACGACGTCGACCGGCGCGGGGGCGATGGCGGCGGGGAGCGCCGTCGAGGTCGACGCGCACCAGGGTGCGCTCGGCACGTACCTGACGGACAGCAAGGGCAACACGCTCTACCTGTTCGTCAAGGACCCGTCCGGGAAGTCGACGTGCGACGGTTCGTGCGCGTCGGCGTGGCCTCCGCTGACCGCGCAGGGCGCTCCGAAGGCGGGCAGCGGCGTCGACGCGGCGAAGCTCACGACGATCACGCGGGACGACGGGAGCAAGCAGGTCGCCTACGACGGCCACGCGCTGTACTACTTCGTGCAGGACAGGAGCGCGGGCGACACGACGGGCCAGGGTGTCGACGGGTTCGGCGCGCTGTGGTGGGTCGTCGCCCCGTCGGGCTCGGCGGTCACCAGCATCGCCGGGTCGGGCGGCTCGTCGCCGTCGCCGAGCAACGACTCCGGCTACAACTACTGACGGCGGGGCACGCCCTCCGCCGACGGTAACGTCCCGTCCGCCGACGGTGACGTCCCATTCGCCGACGGTGACGCCGCGTTCGCCGACGGTGACGCCGCGTTCGCCGAGGGTGACGTTCAGGAGCTGGTCACGATGATCCGGCCTGGTCGCCTGACCATGTACCCCGCCGAGAGGCCGAAATCTGCTGGCCGGTGCCCCCGCGAGCCAACAGATTTCGGCCTCTCGGCATCCCCTGCCCTTGCCCACCGCGAGGCCGTGGACCCCTCAGCCGGCACGACCTCGCGCTCGGCGCCTCCGTCGCCATCGGCGGACGGGACGTCGCCGTCGGCGAACGCGGCGTCACCGTCGGCGGACCGGGCGTCACCGTCGGCGGACCGGGCGTCACCGTCGGCGGACCGGGCGTCACCGTCGGCGGACCGGGCGTCACTGTCGGCGAACGCAGCGTCACCGTCGGCGAACGCAGCGTCGCCGTCGGCGAGAGGGCGTCAAGCGTCGGTGGTGGGGCCGGCTCCGAACGCCGCGAGGAACGTGTCGACGCCCTCGTTGACGGCCCGGTCGACGACGGCCGGGTCCACGGGCCGCGCGCCGAACCCGCTGTTGACGAGGGGCTCGTCGCTGACGAGGGCCATGAGCTGGCGCGCGGCGCGGCCGGGGTCGCTGAGGCGCAGGTGGCCGGTCGCGCCGAGCTGCGCGAGCTTGCCGGCGAGGAGGTCGAGCGTGCGTTCGCGGTTGCCGTCGCGCACGCGCGAGATGAGCTCGGGGAACCGGGCGCCCTCGACGAGCTGGAGCCGCATGGTCGCGGAGCCGGCGCCGCCCTGGAGGCAGTGGACGAGGCTGCGGGCGAGGGTCTCGAGCTCGGCGCGCAGGTCGTCGGGACTCGTGGAGGTCGCGGCGATGACGTCCGCGACCCTCGCGTTCGCGTCCTGCGACGAAGCCTCGACGACGGCGGCGAACAGCCCGGCCTTGTCGCCGAAGTGGTTGTAGATCGTCGGCTTCGCGACCCCGGCGGCCTCGGCGACCTCGTCGAGGTTGGTGTCGGCGTACCCGCGCTGGGCGAACACGTCGAGCGCCGCGTCGAGGATCGCGCGGTGCTTGTCGACGCGGCGGGTCGTGGGTGCCGCTCCTGCCATGACCCGATCGTACCCGGACTGCATCGAGGGGTTGCGCTTCTTGTACTCGTGAGTTCAAACTGAACGCATGAGTACAACGGAACGTCCTCTCGGGTATTCGACGACGTCGCCCACGGCAGCCCCGGCGTCCGGCGGCAAGCCCGGGGCCGAGCCGCGCCTCGGCCCGCTGCTGGCCCTCCTGGTCGCCGGCGGCCTGCTCGCGCTCCTCAACATGACCGTCACGGGCGTCGCGATCCCCGACGTCGCGGCGGACCTCGACGCTCCCCTCGGCACCGTCCAGTGGGTCGGCACGGCCTACGTGCTCGCGGTCGCCGTGGCGATCCCCGTGAGCGGCTGGGCCTCGATCCGGTTCGGGACGCGCGCCCCCTGGCTCGCGGCGCTCGCCCTCTTCGGGGTCGGGGCGGCGGCCTCGGCGGCGGCGTGGTCGCTGCCCGCGCTCGTGGTGGCGCGAGCGGTCCAGGGGTTCGGCGGCGGGATGCTCGAGCCGCTCATGCTCACGACGGTCGCGACGCTCGCCGGCCCCGCTCGGATGGGCCGCATCATGGGTCTCGTCTCGGGTGCCATCGGGATCGGTCCGCTCCTCGGCCCGCTCCTGGGCGGCGTCGCTGTCGACGCGGTCGGCTGGCGCGGGCTGTTCGTCGCGTTCGTCGTCGCCGCGGCCGCGGTGCTCGTCGTGTCGTGGCGCGCGCTCCCGGCCGGCGTGCCGCTCGACCCGGCCCAGCGGCTCGACCGGATCGGGCTCGGCCTGCTCTCGCTCGGCTCGGTCGCGGTCCTCGTCGGCCTCGCGCAGACCTCCGAGGGTGGCGGGACGTTCGCCGTCGCCGGGCCGATCGTCCTCGGGCTCGCCGTCCTCGCCGTGTTCGCCCGGCACGCGGCGGGCCGGGGGAGCGCCGCCGTCGTCGACGTGACCGTCCTGCGCCACCCGACCGTGCTCTCGGCCACGCTCGTCATGCTCACGCTGGGGCTCGCGATCTACCCCTTGTTCTACGGGCTGCCCCAGTTCTTCCAAGGAGTCCGCGGGTACGGGGTGCTCGCGTCCGGGCTGCTGCTCGCGCCGCAGGGCGCCGGGTCGCTCGTCGGCATGGTCATGGGGGGCCGGCTCAGCGACCGCGTGAGCGCGCGGGTGCTGGTCCCGTCCGGCGCGGCCGCCGTGGTCGCGGGCATGGCCGTCTACCTGATCGCCGGCCCGACGGCGCCGCTCGCGGTCCTCGTCGTCGCGTCCGTCGTGGCGGGGCTCGGGGTCGGGTTCGTGGGTGGCCCGACGGTGTCGTCGCTGTACCGCGTGCTCACGCCGCGCGAGATCCCCAACGCCACGACCACGCTGTTCGTCGCGAACCAGCTCGGCGGCGCCGTCGGGATCGCGGTGCTGACCGGGATCATCACGGCCACGGGCGGCGCGCACGCGGCGGGCTGGACGGCCGCCTCCGGGGGAACGCCGTTCTGGCTGCCCGTCCTCGCGGGGCTCGCGGTCGCCGTCGGCGGGCTGTGGCTGCCGCGCGCGGGCGCGCCGTCGGGCGTGGGGGAGCCGCCTCAGTAGACGTCGCGGACGTACCGCTTCTCCTTGGCCATCGTCCGCAGGTAGCCGCTCGCGGCGTCGTCCGACAGGGACCCCCAGGTCCGGGCGACGTCGCGCAGCGCGGCGTCGACGTCCTTCGCCATCCGGCTCGCGTCCCCGCACACGTACACGTGCGCGCCGTCCTGGAGCCACGACCACACCTGCGACCCGTGCTCGCGCAGGCGGTCCTGGACGTAGACCTTCTGCCGCTGGTCGCGCGAGAACGCGAGCGACAGGTGCGTGAGGTGGCCGTCGGCGCGCATGCCCTCGAGCTCGTCGCGGTAGTAGAAGTCGGTCGCGGCGTGCCGCTCGCCGAAGAACAACCAGTTCCGCCCGTGGTGGCCGAGCGCCCGCCGCTCCTGGAGGAAGCCGCGGAACGGCGCGACGCCGGTCCCGGGGCCCACCATGATGATCGGCACGTCGGAGCCCTTGGGGGGCCGGAAGTGCTTGGTGGGCTGCACGTAGACCGGCACGTCGGCGTCGGCGCTGCGGTCCGCGAGGAACGTCGAGCAGACCCCGTGCCGTGACTGACCCCGGTACTCGTAGCGCACCGCCGAGACCGTGAGCTGCACCTCTGACGGCTGGGCGAGCGGGCTCGACGAGATCGAGTACTGGCGCGGCTGGAGCCGTCTGAGGACGCCCAGCCACGCGGCGGCATCCGCGCGCACCGGGTACGCGGCGAGCACGTCGACCGCGTGCTTGCCCCACAGCCAACGCTCGAGGCTGAGCCGGTTGTCGCGGCGCAGCAGGGTCGCGAGCTCGCGGTCGCCGGCCCGCTCCTGGACGAACCGCAGCAGGTCCGGGGTCACGCCCACGATCTCGAGGTGCGCCGTGCACGCCTCGCGGAGCGTGAGCGCTCCGACGCCGTCGAGCTCGACGACCGTCTCGCCGTCCAGCCCCGTCGCCGCGAGCCACGCGTCCACCGACTCGGCGCTGTTGCGCGGGCGCACGCTCAGGGCATCGCCGGCCCGGTAGTCGAGGCCCTCGGACGCCAGGCCGAACTGCCGCACGTCCTTGCTGGACCCGTGCGCTCCGAGCCGCACGTTCCGGGTCACGCGCGTCGTCAGCGGTGCGTCGCGGTGATACCGCGGCCCCGCCGTGGGCTCGGGTTCCCGCCCGACGACGGCCGCTCGCCCGGGCGCGGACGTCGCCCCCACCCGGGGTGCTGCGGGTGAGGTGGCGAGGTCACCGAGGCGTTCCGTCACGGCCGAGAGCCACGCGTCGGCGGGGGCGTCGTCGTCGGGCTCGCAGCACGCGACCGGCGTCAGCCGGGTCCCGCCGAGGGCGTCGAGGCGTGCGTCGAGACTGCGCCCGAACCCGCAGAACTCGCTGTAGCTCGGGTCGCCGAACGCCAGGACCGCGAACCGGGTCCCGTCGAGCCGAGGGGCGTCGTCGGCCGCGAGCGCCGCCCCGAACGCCTCGCCGTTGTCGGGGGCGTCTCCGTCGCCGAACGTGCTGGTCACCAGCAGGACGGTGGGCTCGGAGGCCAGCGTCGCGACGTCCTGCTCGTCCATGGGGACGAGGCGGACAGCGTGCCCGGCGGCGCCGAGGCGGTCGGCGACGGCGACGGCGTGCTCCTCCGCGTTGCCGGTCTGCGACGCCCAGAGGACGAGCACGGAGGAGCCTGCCGCGTCGGCGACGCTCGGCGCGGTCGAGGCCGTACTCGACGTCGTCTCCGCGGTGTCGGAGAACAGGCCCGCGAGCAGGCCGTCCACCCAGGCGCGGGTCGTCGCGTCGAACGGTGCCGACGGCGGGAGCACGGGCACGCCCGGGTCGGTGCGGCGCTGGCGTGCCCACAGGAGCCCCTGGACGTAGAGGCCCTGCTCGGTGGTGAGGGTCGGGGGTTCGGCGGGCACCCCGAGGCCCGCCAGCACGGCGAGGCCCGCGCCGTCGCTCGGCGCGGGCTCTCCCGCACCGGACTCGCCCGACCTGGGCTCGCCCGGCCGGGGCGCGTCGGGCACCGGCCGGTCGGCGAGCGTCGGGGCCGGCTCGACGGACGACTCCGGCGGCGCGACCCGCGTCAGCGACACCGCCGCGACCTTGAGCTCGGGCTGGAGCGAGAGCGGGTCGACGGCGTCGTTGGTGACGGCGTTGACGGCGAGGTCCACCCCGAAGACGTCGTTCCAGTGGAACGGCGCGAACAGGTTTCCCGGTTGGACGCGGTCGGTCACGACGACCGGGAGCACGGCGCGCCCCCGCAAGGACGCGACCTCCGCCCGGTCACCGTCCGCGAGACCGAGCCGGGCGGCGTCGTCGGGGTGGACCTCGACGAACGGGCCGGGCGCGAGCTTCGTCAGCTTCGCGACCTTGCCCGTCTTCGTCATGGTGTGCCACTGGTGCTGCACCCGGCCGGTGTTGAGGACGAACGGGTGGTCGTCGTCGGGCAGCTCGGCCGGGTCGAGGTGGGGCCGCGCGAAGAAGCGGGCCCTGCCGCTGGGGGTGGCGAACGCGAGGCGCGGGCGGGTGCCGTCGGGGCGCTCGAGGAGGGTCTGGCTGACGCCGTCGTTGAGGTAGCGGACGGGGTGGCGGCCGTCGTCCCGGGCGCTCGCGGTGCCGTCCGCGGCCGGGGGCGGGCTCGGCCACTGGACCGGGCCTGCGGCGAGGCGGTCGTAGGTGACGCCGCGCAGGTCGTAGCCGGTGCGCGGGTTCCAGAACTGCTGGAGCTCGGTGAAGACCTCCTCCGACGACGCGTACGTGAACGCGTCCGCGTATCCCAGCGCGCACGCGACGTCGGCGATGATCCGCCAGTCGGGGGTCGCGTCGCCGACGGGGTCGGCTGCCTGCTGGAGCAGGGTCAGCGTGCGCTCCGAGTTCACCGTCACGTACGTCGACTCGGCCCACAGCGTCCCGGGCAGCAGGACGTCGGCGAACGGGGTGGTCTCGGTCTCGGCGAACACGTCCTGGGCGATGACGAGCTCGGCCCGCTCCAGCGCCCGGACGACCGTGCCCCGGTTCCCGACGGACGCCACCGGGTTGGTCCCGATGATCCAGCAGGCCTTGACCTCGCCGTCGGCCATGCGCTCGAACAGGTCGACCGTCCCCGCGCTCACCTCGGTGCCCACGGTTCCCGGCGCGAGACCCCAGGCCTCCTCGACGAACGCGCGGTCGTCGTCGTCGACCACGCTGCGCTGGCCCGGGAGGCCGGGACCCATGTAGCCCATCTCGCGCCCGCCCATCGCGTTGGGCTGGCCGGTCAGCGAGAACGGGCCGCTGCCCGGCTCGCAGATCGCGCCGGTCGCGAGGTGCAGGTTGACCAGGGCGTTCGTGGACCACGTGCCGTGCGTCGACTGGTTGAGGCCCATCGTCCAGCAGGACGTCCACCGCTCGGCCGTGCCGATCCACTCGGCGGCCGTGCGCAGGTCGTCCGCGGGGATTCCCGTGATCCCGGCGACGACGTCGGGCGGGTAGTCGGCGAGGAAGGAGGGCATCTGCTCCCAGCCCTCGGTGAGCTCGTCGATGAAGTCCTCGTCCGTGCGGCCGTCGGCCACGAGCAGGTGGAGGAGCCCGTTGAGCAGCGCGAGGTCGGTGCCGGGCCGGATTTGGAGGAACAGGTCGGCCTTGTCGGCGGTCGCGGTGCGCCGCGGGTCGACGACGATCAGCTTCGCCCCGGCCTTGACCCGGTCCATCATCCGCAGGAACAGGATCGGGTGGCAGTCCGCCATGTTGGCGCCGATCACGAAGAACACGTCGGCCTGGTCCAGGTCGTCGTACGAGCCGGGCGGCCCGTCCGCGCCCAGCGAGAGCTTGTAGCCCGTGCCGGCGCTCGCCATGCACAGCCGGGAGTTCGACTCGATCCGGTGCGTCCCCAAGAACCCCTTGGCGAGCTTGTTCGCGAGGTACTGCGCCTCGAGCGACATCTGCCCCGACACGTACAGCGCCACGGAGTCCGGGCCGTGCTCGTCGACGACGGCCCGCAGCCGCCGCGCCGTCTCCGTGACGGCCTCGGCCATGGGCACCTCGACGCGCGGCTCGTCGCGGCTCGCCCGGACCTGCGCCCGCTCGAGGCGCCCGGGCGCCGCCAGCATCTCCGCGCTCGTCGCGCCCTTGGTGCACAGCCGGCCCCGGTTGGTCGGGTGGTCCTTGTCGCCCGAGGCCTTCGCGACCCGGCGGCGCCCCGTCTCCGGGTCCGTCTCGATCTGCAGCACCATCCCGCAGCCCACACCGCAGTACGAGCACGACGAACGCACCGTCGTCGGGGCGGGGGAGTCCGGCTGCACCCCTGCATCGTGCGGGTCTCGCGTTGCGCCGACGTGCTCGGCGCGGTGACGGCGGTGTCAACTCCTCCTCACGCGGCGGGAGCTCACGGTGTGAGAGGGACTGGACAGGATCTGACACCGTTGTCTAGCGTCCTCTTCGACGACGCGAGCAACGGTGCTGCCCGTCGGTCCTCGAGGAGGAATGGTGACTCGTACCCGCGGCTTCCGGGCTCTCGCTGCGTCCACGCTGACGGTGGTGCTCGCGCTCACCGTCGGCCCGACCGCCGTGGCAGAGACAGCGGGCGGGGCCACCGTGCCGTCGCCCACGACGGCGGCGGGCTGGCAGCTCTCGACCGACGCCTACGCGCCCGCGGGCGAGGGCGGCTACGTCCCGACCTACGTGGGCAACGGCTACTTCGCCGCGCGCATCCCCGTCGAGGGGACCGGCTTCTCGACGACGCCCGTCACGACCGAGTCCCAGCTCGCCGGGTTCTACGGCCAGGGCCCGGGGACCACGATCCAGCGTGCGAGCCTCCCGGCGTGGTCGACGCTCGGCTTCTCGGACGGCAGCGCGACCTACGGCGTGAGCGAGCAGCAGGCGTGCGCCGAGGGAGCGGTCTGCGAGGCCGAGGACGGGGAGCTCTCGGGCGCCGCGCGCGTCGCCACCGACCACCCCGGGTACACCGGGCGCGGGTTCGTCGCGGGCTTCGCGGCGTCGGGCAACGTGCCCCAGCGCGGCAGCACGGCGTCCGTCCTCGTCGCCACCCCGAGCGCCGGCGCGACGACGCTGACGGTGCGCTACGCGGCGGGCGCCAACACGTCCACCCAGACGCTCACGGCGACGGTCGACGGCGCCGCCACCACCGTCCGGATGCCCGCGACCAAGGACTGGAACACGTGGGCGACGGTCACCGTGCCGATCACGGTCGGTGCGGGCGAGACCGCCGTCGCGCTGGGCTGCGGCACGTCCGACACCTGCGTCGTCAACGTCGACTCGATCACCGTCGGCTCGACGGGCTGCGCCTTCGGGGCGCTGTGCGAGGCCGAGGCCGGCACGCTCGCCGGAGCGGCGAAGATCGCGGCCGACCACAACGGCTTCACCGGGACGGGCTTCGTCGCGGGCTTCGCGTCCGGGGGCGTGCCGAAGCGCGGGTCGGGCACCACCGTCCGCTTCGCCGACGCGCCCGCGGGTGACGCGCTCGTCACGGTCCGCTACGCGGCAGCGACGAACTCGTCGAGCCAGACGCTCACGGCGAGCGTCGACGGCGGGGCCGGCACGAGCTTCACGATGCCCGCGACCGCGAGCTGGGACACGTGGGGGACCGTGACGGTGCCCGTCTCGCTCACGGCGGGAGACCACGCCGTCACCATCTCGTGCGGGACGGCAGACACGTGCCTGGTCAACGTCGACGCGGTGGGGCTCTCGGCCGGGCCGATCGGCGGCTCGGAGAAGTCGCCGGTCAGCGACTACGAGCAGACCCTCGACCTGCACACCGGGCTCCTCACCACCCGACTCACCTGGACGTCCCCGGCGGGTCACCGGACGCGCCTCACGTACGAGGTGTTCGTGAGCCGCGCGGAGACCCACGTCGCGGCCGTCCGCGTGACCGCCCAGCCGCTCGGGTGGAGCGGGCGCGCGTCGTTCGTCGACCTCCTCGACGGCCGCGCGACCGTCCTCCCCGCGAGCCACCGCACGCCCTCGCCGATCGACCTCACCACGATCTCCGGCCAGCAGCGCGACGGCGCCCGGCACCTCATCAGCGAGAAGGCGTCGACCGTCGGGCTCGGCATGACCGCGGGGCTCGCGTCGACGCTCGTCGTCGGGGACGGGACCGGCGACACCGCCGCCGTCGACCGTGTCCCTGCCCGGTCGGTGGCCCAGCAGGGCTCGGTCGACCTCCAGGACAGCCGCACGTACACGGTCACGAAGTACGTGGGCGTCGCGAGCGGCACCGACACCGCGGACGGCTCCGCGCCGCTCGTCGCGGCGACGAACGACCCGGTCGTCGCCGCGGTCGAGGCGTCGTCGGCCGCGGCCGACGCCGGCTGGGACCGCCTGCTCGGCGACCACGAGGACGCGTGGGCCCGGCTCTGGCGGTCCGACATCACGGTCCCCGGCGACGCGGCCCTGACCCTCCAGGCGCGGTCCGCCCTCTTCTACATGCTCGAGAGCGTCCGGGACGGGGTCGACTGGAGCATGAGCCCGGGCGGGCTGTCGTCCGCCGAGTACAACGGGCACGTGTTCTGGGACGCCGAGACGTGGATGTACCCGGCGCTGCTCGCCGCCCACCCGGACCTCGCGTCGGGCATGAACGAGTACCGGCACACCCTGCTCGACGCCGCCACGGCCACCGCGTCGTCGCACGGGCTCCAGGGGGCGCAGTTCCCGTGGGAGAGCGCGCAGACGGGCGCCGACGTCGGGATCCACCCGCGCGAGATCCACATCACCGGCGACGTCGCGCTCGCACAGTGGGACTACTACCAGGCGACCGGCGACCTCACGTGGCTCCGCGAGAAGGGCTGGCCCGTCCTGCAAGGCGCGGCGCGCTACTACGCCTCGCGCGCGGTCTCGACGGGCGACGGACGCTACGAGCTGCGCGGCGTCGAGGGCCCGGACGAGAACCACGACAACGTGAACAACAGCGCGTACGTCAACGTCTCGGGCTTCACGACGCTCCAGATCGCGGAGCGCGCCGCAGCCCTCCTCGGGGTCGACGCCGACCCGGGCTGGGACGCCGTGGCGAAGGGGCTCGCGCAGTCGATCCCGTTCGACCCGGCGACGAACACCCACCTCGAGTACGACGGCTACAGCGGCGCGACCGTGAACCAGGCCGACGTCGTCATGCTGCAGTACCCGTGGAACTACCCGATGCCGAAGGAGGTCGCGCAGGCCGACCTCGACTACTACACGCCGCGGACCGCGGCGAGCGGGCCGGCCATGACCGACGCCATCAACATGATCGATACCGCCGCCCTGTCGACGCCCGGCTGCTCCGCCTACACGTACTTCCGGCGCAGCCTCGACCCGTACGCCGTCGGGCCGTTCGACCAGTACTCCGAGCACCTCAAGGCCACCGGCGTCATCGACTTCACGACCGGCCTCGGCGGGTTCCTGCAGGAGCTCTACTACGGGTTCACCGGACTGCGCTGGGACACCGACGCCGTGGTGCTCGACCCGATGCTGCCGCCGCAGCTCCCCGGCCTCGACCTCACGGGCCTGAGCTGGCACGGGCGGACGTTCGACGTCAGCGTCGCGCGTGACACGACGACGGTGACGCTCACGTCCGGGGAGGCCATGCCGGTCAGCGCGGGCGGGCGGACCCGGACCGTCCGGCCGGGCTCGTCGATCACGCTCGCCACCCGCACCCCCGACACCACCCCGACGACGGACCTCGCGCGCTGCGCCACCGTCGACGCCACCTCGGCCGACCCCAGCTACCCGGCCGTGGCCGCCGTCGACGGGTCGGCCGCGACCCAGTGGAAGGCGACGTCGGCGGGCGCGACCCTCACCGCCGACCTCGGCCGCGTCCAGCCCGTCCGCGACGTGACGGTCGTGGCCGGCGGCTCCTCGACGACGCCGTACACCGTCCGGGTCTCCTCGGACGGGAAGGAGTGGACGACGCTCGGCTCCGTCGCGGCGTCGGCGGGCGCGCAGAGCAGGCTCGACGTGAGCACGCTCGACCCGGCGGTCACCGCGCCGATCGCCGGCGCGCTCCCGGGGTCGGTCGACGCCCGGTACGTGCAGTACCAGGCGGCGTCCGGCGTGACGGCGGCGGTGCAGCGGCTGTCCGTCACGAACGGCCTGCCGGGCGCGCCGACCGCCGTGACGGTGAGCGACGTCGGCTCGCGGCACGCGACCGTCTCCTGGACCGCCCCCGACGACGCGGGCGACGCCCCGATCACCACCTTCGCCGTGACAGCCGTGAAGAAGAACGGGAAGCCCGAGCAGACCGTCACGGTGGCCGGCACGTCCGCCACGTTCACCGGTCTCAAGCAGGGCGTCGCGTACACGTTCACGGTCCGCGCGGTGAACGCGGTCGGGACCGGGCCGTCGTCCGAGCCCTCGGTGTCGGTCCGGTGGGCGCCCGGTACCGGCGCCGTCTTCGGGAGCGAGGGCGACGCCGCGGACGACTGAACCGCGGGCCCGCCGGCCTCAGACCTCGAGGTACAGCTTGCCGTCGAGCAGCTCGCGCACGGCGTCGAGGTGCCCGGCGTGCGTGGCGGTCTCGACGAGGACGTGGACCAGGACGGTGCGCAGGTCCGGGAAGGTCTGCCCCGCCTCCGCCCACCAGTCCTCGTGCCGGGCGGGCGGCGAGTCGAGCGACAGGCCGGCGATGATCGCGTCCGAACGGTCGACGGCGTCGCGGTAGGCCGCGACGACCGAGGCCGCGGGCTCGTCGTCGTCGACGCGCCAGTCGCCGCCGTCGCCCTCGGGCCAGAAGTCCAGGGGCTCGCCGGCCATGACGACCCCGAACCAGTACCGCTCGTCGGACAGCGTGAGGTGGCGCAGGAGGCCGAGGCACGACCACCCGGATGGCAGGACCGGCCGGCGCAGCTGCTCGTCGCTGAGGCCCTCGACCTGGTCGAGGACGTGGCGACGCTGCCCCGCCAGCCGGCCCTGCAGGAGGTCACGTTCGTCCGACGTCTCCTTGTGCATGGGGAGAAGGATGTCAGGACGCCGCGGCCCCGCGGCGCAGGCACGGCCCGGGTCGCCGGGCGCGGCCGGGCGCGGCACCCTGGACTCGTCGGTCCCCCCAGCACAGCGAGGTGCGTCATGGCCAAGATCCTCATCCTCACCGGCGACGCGGCGGAGACGCTCGAGGTGATGTACCCGTACGCGCGGCTCCAGGAGGCCGGGTACGAGGTCGTCGTCGCGGCGCCCGAGAAGAAGACGCTGCAGTTCGTCGTGCACGACTTCGTCGACACCTTCGACACGTAGACCGAGAAGCTCGGGCACACGTGGCCCGCGGACGTCGCGTTCCGCGACGTGAACCCGGACGACTACGTGGCCGTCGTCGTGCCGGGCGGGCGGGCGCCCGAGTACATCCGCAACGACGCGGACGCCAAGCGTCTCGTCAAGGCGTTCTTCGACCGGGACGCCCCGGTCGCCGCGCTGTGCCACGGGCCGTTGCTGCTCGCTGCGGCCGGCGTCCTGCAGGGCCGGACGACGTCCGCGTACCCGCAGCTCGCGGTCGACGTCGAGACGGCGGGCGGCACGTTCCAGGACGGGGCGGACGTCGTCGACGGCAACCTCGTGTCCGGGCGCGCCTGGCCCGACAACGGCCCGTGGATGAAGGCGTTCCTCGAGGTCCTCGACAAGGCCGGCCTGTGACCTGACCGCCGACGGCGCCGGTTAGGGATGGGCGTCGTCGGGGCAGGCGGCGTAGCCGTCCTCGGGGTCGACCAGCGAGCCGTCGTCGCAGATCAGCAGGTAAGCACCCTCGGTCCTCCGGGTCGCGTCGTCGTGGGCGATCCAGGTCTCGGCCCGGGCGAGCCCCAGGGCGTCCCGCTCCGCGGCGCACGGGTCGGCGCCGTCGGCGCTGCCGCTCTCGTGCCGGCTACGACACGTGTCGAGCGCGCGGCGCGCGTCGGCCAGGTGGCCCTCCGCGGCCGCGCTCTCCTCGGTGAGGTCCTCCGGTCCGACGGTGACGTGCATCGCCGGCCACGACACGTGCCACGTCGTGGTGGCGGGAGTCGGCTGCGCCGGCGTGCCGTGCAGGGCGATGGTGCAGCCGGCGAGCATGCTCCCGGCGGCGAGGACGGCGACGGCGCCGACGACCTGGGAGGCTCTCACGCAGGGGAGAGTAGTCGAGCAGGGGCGCTGGTCCGGGAAGCTGTCACGCGCAGAAGAGGTCCAGCAGCCGACGGCACCGGGACGGGTCGATCGTGAGCCCGCGTTCGAGGCCCCAGACGAGGTAGGACATCGCGCGCAGCACGACCCAGCTCGCCGCCCGGTCGGCGGGGACCTCGGCTGCGTCGACGACGGTGCGGAACGCGCGGCTGACCTCGTCGTCGGAGGGGAGCTCGTCGAGGCGTGACCACAGGACCCGGCCGAGGTCGTACTCCCGGTCCCCGCGGAGCAGCACCGGGTCGACGACGAGCCACGGCGCCCGCTCGCCCGCGAGCACCTGGCCGAAGTGCAGGTCGCCGTTCACGGCCCGGTCTCCCGCGGATGCCCCGGCGCGCTCCGCCGCGCCCGCGAGCACGTGGTCGAGCTGCCACCGCGGCGTCGGCTGCCCGACGGCGCGCCAATCGTCCTCGAGCGAGTCCCGCAGACCGGCGGCCACCGCGGAGGTGGAGGGGACGTCGTCGGGCACGGGGACGGCGAGGGTCCGCATGAGCGCGCCGAGCACCGGGAGCGCGACGGCGAGGGGCTCGCCCTCGAGCGTGCGGCTCCCGTCGAGGCGCTCGAGGAGCGTGGCCCGGGCCTCGAGGTCGGCGTCGACGAGCCGCACGGTGCCGCGCCCGGCCCACAGCCCCAGCGCACGGACCTCCTGCGCGACGTCGTCGCCCGGGGGAGCGAGGCGGAGCGCGAGCGGCTCTCCGCCCCGGCGGACCGGCACGACGAGCGCGTTCGACCCGTGCCACGGCTCGCCGTCGACGACGAGGCCCCACGTCTCGCAGCGCGCGTCCACGAGCGCGGGAAGGGCGTCGAGCCAGGTGCGGCCGGCGTCGTCGTGCCACCAGCGCGGCATCGCCCGGAACGACTCCGGGACCGTCAAGACGCTCATCGCGCCTCGGCGAAGCGGGACGGCGCGAAGGCCGCGAGCGCGTGGCGGGACCGGTTCTGTGCGTCGTCGGCCCCGGTTCCCAGCACGTCGTCCGCGACGCGCTCCCCGACGTACGGGCCGAGGGTGAGCCCCGACGCGCCGTACCCCGTGACGACGGTGACGTCGTCCGCGACCCGCCCGACGATCGGGACGCCGTCCGGGCTCGTGGGACGGAAGCCCACGCGGGTCTCGAGCAGCGTGGCGTCGGCCAGCCCGGGTGCGACGGTCAGCGCCTCGCCCAGTACCTCGAGCTGCCCGGCGGCCGTGACCCGGTAGTCGGTCCCGGCGTCGCGCTCGCGGGTCGCGCCGACGACGACACGCGAGTCGTCGAACGCGAGCAGGTAGTGGGACGAGCCGACCGCTGTCGCCGTCGGCCAGCGCGACGTGTCGGTGCCGGGCAGCCCGAGGTGGCTGATCTGCCCGCGCTGCGGCGTGACGGGCACGGTCAGGCCGCGCGGCGCGAGCGCGTCGGGCGTCCACGTCCCGGCCGCGACGACGACGTGGTCCGCCTCCAGCCGCTCGCCCGACGCGAGGACCACGGCGGTGCCGTCGGGGGAGAGGCGGGCGTCGTCGTCGTGGGTGACCGCGCCGTGCGCACGGGCCGCCGCGAGGAGCGCGAGCCGCAGGCGGCGCCCGTCGACGCGCGCGGCCCGGGTCACGTGCACCGCGGCGAGCTTGGGGGCGGCGACCGGGAACAGCTCGCGGGTCTGGGCGGGGTCGAGGCGCGAGACGGTCCCGACCTGTGCGCCGTCGAACGCGCGGAGCCGGGCCTCGACGTCGGCCAGGGAGGCGTCGTCGTCCGAGAGCCACAGCCCGCCGACGACGCGGTACCCGACCTCGTCGGCGACGTCGCGGCCCAGCGCGTCACCGAGGCAGCGCATCGCCTCCGGGTAGTGCCGGACGGCGGCCGCGTACGCCTCGACGAACCCCGGCTCCGTGATGCCCAGCGACGCCCGGACGATGCCCGCCCCGGCGAGGGTCGCGGCGCCGTCGTGCAGCCGGTCGACGACGACCACCTCCGCCCCGCGGCGGGCGAGGGACCAGGCCACGGACGCGCCGGCCACGCCGGCACCGATCACGAGCACGCGCATGCGCTCGACGGTAGCGCGGCGCTCGCCGGCTACCGCCCGAGCGTCCCGTCCTCGAACGCCTCCAGCCGCGCTTGGGCCTCCGCGTACGGCGTGGCAGCGACCGGGGGCGCGCCGTCCCGCAGCCGGGTGGCGGCCGCGACACCCGCGTCGATCGCCGCGCGGTAGGGGAGCGAGCCGGTGCTGACGCGCCGCACGCCGAGGGCGCCGAGGTCGTCGACGGTCAGCCCGGGGACGGGCAGGAGGTTGACGGGGACGTCGAGCGCGGCGGCGACCGCGGGGATCGCGTCGGGGTCGGCGAGGCCGGGCACGAACACGCCGTCGGCGCCTGCCTCGACGTACCGCCGGGCGCGGGCGAGGGTCGCGTCGACCGTGTCGGACTGGTGGAACCAGTAGGTGTCGACGCGCGCGTTGACGAACACGTCGGGGGTCGCGGCGCGGATCGCGGCGATCTTCGCGGCCGGGACCTCCGGGTCGACGAGCGCGCCGCCCGCGCTGTCCTCGAGGTTGACGCCGGCCACGTCGAGCCGGGCGACGAAGGCCGCGACGTCGTCAGGGTCGGCGGAGTACCCGTCCTCGACGTCGACCGACAGCGGCACGGGCAGCCCGCGCAGCCGCGCGACCAGGGCGACCGTCGCGTCGCGGCTCGCGCCGCGCCCGTCCGGATGCCCGGCGGCCGCGCCGACCCCGAAGCTCGTCGTCCCGACGGCCGGGAACCCCGCCGCGACGAACGCGAGCGCGGAGCCGACGTCCCAGGCGTTGGGCAGCAGCAGGGGACCGGGACCCTCGTGGAGCCGGCGGAACGTCGTCGACGCGTCGCTCATGGGTCCATGGTCGCGCCGGGCGCCCACGCAGCGCGCGTGAGGGTGCGCGCGAGCGCCCGCGTGAGAATGGGGAGCGTGACTCTCCCGTTCGACCGCACGCCCGACCCCGCCCCGCTGCCCGACGTGTCCTTCGCGTCCGACAACTACGCCGGCGCCCACCCCGAGGTGCTGGAGGCGATGGCCGCTGCGAACCGCGGCCACACCGTCTCGTACGGCGCCGACCCGTGGACGGCGCAGCTCCAGGACGTCGTCCGCGGGCACTTCGGCGACCAGGCCGTCGCGTACCCGGTGTTCAACGGGACGGGCGCGAACGTCGTGTCGCTCGCGTCGATGCTGCCGCGGTGGGGTGCCGTCGTGACCCCGACGACGGCGCACGTCGTGACCGACGAGAACGCCGCGCCCGAGCGGGTCGCGGGCATCAAGCTGCTCACCGTCCCGACGCCGGACGGCCGTCTCACGCCCGAGCTGCTCGACCGCGAGGCGTGGGGCTGGGGCGACCCGCACCGCGCCCAGCCGCTCGTCGTGTCGGTGTCGCAGGCGACCGAGCTCGGGACGGTGTACTCGGTCGAGGAGCTGCGGGCGCTGACGGACCACGCGCACGGCCTCGGGATGCGCGTCCACCTCGACGGCGCGCGCCTCGCCAACGCTGCCGCCCACCTGGGCGTGGGGCTGGGCGAGCTGACGAGCGCGGTCGGGGTGGACGTGGTGTCGCTCGGCGGGACGAAGAACGGGATCGTCCTCGGTGAGGCCGTCGTGGTGCTGGACCCGTCGGCCGTGGACGGTGTGGAGTACGTCCGCAAGCTCACCATGCAGCTCGGGTCGAAGCTGCGGTTCGTGTCGGCGCAGCTCGTCGCGCTGTACGGGTCGGAGCTGTGGAGGCGGTCCGCCGAGCACGCGAACGCGATGGCCACGCGGTTGCGCGCGGCGCTCGAGGCGGGCGGGGCCGACCCGGCCCGGCTCGTCGTGACCCGCGACACCGACTCGAACGCCGTCTTCGCGGCCCTCCCGCAGGCCGCCGCCCAGCGACTGCGCGAGCGCTGGCGCTTCTACGACTGGGACGACCACCGCGACGACGGCCTCGTCGAGGTGCGGTGGATGTGCGCCTGGGACACGACCCCCGAGGCCGTGGACGCGTTCGTCGCGGACGTGCTGGCCGCCGTCGGGCGCTGAGAGCTGGCGGGCGTCAGCCGTCGAGCCAGGCGAGGACGGCGCGGACGCGGCGGTTGTCGTCGGGTGCGGGCGGCAGGTCGAGCTTGGTGAAGATGCTGCCGATGTGCTTGCCGACCGCCTTCTCGGACAGGAAGAGCCGCGCCGCGATCGCCGCGTTGGAGCGTCCGCCCGCCATGAGGGCCAGGACGTCGCGCTCGCGGTCGGTGAGCCGGTCGACGGGCCGGCCGGCGATGAGCACCGAGACGACCTCCGGGTCGAGGACGGTGCCGCCGGCGGCGACCTGGCGGACGGCGGCGAGGAAGGCGTCGACGTCGATGACGCGGTCCTTGAGGAGGTACCCGACGGCGCCGCGCCCGTCCGCGAGCAGCTCGCGGGCGTAGAGCGGCTCGACGTGCTGCGACAGGACGAGCACGGGCAGGGACGGTCGCTCGGCGCGGATCGCGATCGCGGCCTGCAGCCCTTCGGTCGTGAAGGTGGGCGGGAGCCGGACGTCGATGATCGCGAGCCCGACGTCGGCGCGGGCGAGCGCGGCGGGCAGGGACGCGGCGTCCGCCACGGACGCGGCGACCACCATGCCCCCGGCCTCGAGGATCCGCCCGAGCCCGACGCGGAGCAGGGCCTGGTCCTCGGCGACGACGACCCTCAGGGCGTCCGGCACGGCACCTCCAGCGTCACCGTGGTGGGCCCGCCGAGCGGGCTGTCGAGCCGGAGGCTTCCGTCGAACGCACCGAGCCGGCGCCGGATCCCGGTCAGGCCCGACCCTCCGGCGTCGGCGCCGCCCCGACCGTCGTCGGTCACCTCGAGCACGAGGCGCGCCCCGTCGTGGCGCCCGGTCACCCGGGCGTGCGTGGCGTGCGCGTGCTTGACGACGTTGGCGAGGAGCTCGGCGACCGCGAAGTAGGTCGCGGACTCGACGGGCGCGGGCAGCCGGGGGACGTCGAGCGCGACGGCGACGGGGATCGGCACCGAGAGGGCGAGCGTCTCGACGCCGCCCGCGAGGCCGCGGTCGGCGACGACGGGCGGGTGGATGCTGCGGACCAGCGACCGGAGGTCCTCGAGCGCGTCGACCGTGGTGGTCTGCACCTCGCGGAGCAGCTCGGCGGCGGCGTCGGGGTCGGTGCGGAGCAGCTTCTCGGCCAGCCCGGCGCTCATCCCGGCGGCGGCGATCCTGGCCTGCGCGCCGTCGTGCAGGTCTCGCTCGATCCGGCGGATCTCGGCGGCGTTGAGGTCGAGCGAGTCGGCGCGCGACACCTCGACCTGGTCGACGCGCCGCGCGAGGCGGCCGACGCGGTCCTGGTCGAGGATGCCGCGCTCCGCGGCAAGACGGGCCCGGAAGAGCGCGGGCGTCGCGAGCCACCAGGCGACGAGCGCGACGGGCAGGCCCACGGCGAGGGCGAGCCAGAGCCACGTCTCGCGCCCGAGCGCCAGGGCGAGGACGACGTGCACGAGGGGCGCGGCGAGCAGCGCGACCGGCAGGACCGACAGGACGAACCCGCCCGTCGCGGAGAACCAGCAGAACGCCTGGTCGCGCCACCGGGCGCCGTCGTGGGCCCAGACCGTGAGACGGGCGAGCGGGCCGGCCCCGGTGGTGTCGGCGTACCCGGCTCCGACCGGCTCACCCAGGAGTGCGGAGTCGACGCGCCGGTGGGCGGCGGTGAGCCGGGCGGTCGCGGGCACGAGGAGCCCGAGCAGCGGGACGCCGACCGTCACGAGGACGAGCGGGACGGCCACGGCCGTGAGGACGGCGAGCAGCAGCGCGGGGACCATCGCGAGCGCGTACCCGCCCGAGAGCGCGGTGAGGCGGAGCCGCTCGACGACGCCGGCACGGCCGAGGCGTGGTGGCGCCGCGGGCAGCGGCGCCACCGAGGTCACGGGCATGGACCGCATCCTGTCATCGGACCACGCGTCGCGCGCAGGCCCACGCCGACCCGAGCGTCACGGCCGCCGCCCCGGCGGCGACGGCCGGGAGGAGCCAGAGCTGGCCGTCGGGCAGCGGACCCTCGCCGCGGGCGACGGCGTACGGGACGAAGGTCGCCGCGGCGGCGAGCGTGCCGAGCACGACGCCGACCGCGGCGACGATCGCCGCCTCACCCACCACGGCGCGGCGGATCTGGGGACGGGTCGCGCCGACCAGCCACAGCCGGTGCAGCTCCGCACGCCGCGCGGCCACGACAGCGGCGAAGGCGTTGACGACCATGATCGCGGCGAACAGGCAGACCATCCCCGCGACGACGTAGTTGAGCAGCGTGATCGTCTCGTCCATGCCGGCGGGGTCGCCCGCGGAGTCCAGGGTGCGCCCGTCGACGCCGACCATGAGCAGCGTGCCGCTGGCCGTGGCCACGAGCACGACCACCGGTGCCAGCACCCCGGCGAGGAGCGGCGCGCGCCGCGTCGTGTTGGAGGCGGCGAGGTGGCCGGCGGCCGACGAGCCGGCGAGCCGGCGCGCCGGGGCCGCCAGGACGGCAAGCAGCCACGGCGCGAGCACGGCGAGCCCGACCGCGACGACGATGCCCGCGGGCCCGGCGGTCTCCTGGGCCAGGTGGGGGTCGTCCGAGGTCCGCCCGACCGTGGTCGTGACGACCGCGAGCCCGACGCCGTACCCGAGCAGCACGACCCCGACGCCGACCCTCCACCGGGGCAGGCGACGCATCTCGGACCCCTGCTCGCGCAGCACGCGGACCACGGGACCCGCGGTCGCGCGCCGGCCCGCGAGCCACGCCGCGACGAGGCCGACGAGCACGACCGCGGCAGCGGCGGCGCCGAGCGAGGCCGGCCCGCCGGCGAACGCGGTGTCGTCCCCGACGAGGCCGCCGTCGCGCAGGGCGTCGAGCAGGCGCCGTCCGGTCGCGGCCGCTGTCCCCGCTCCCAGCGCCGCGGCGACGGCCGTGACCGCGAGCGTCTCCCACAGGACCAGCCCGAGCGCCTGGCGGGGCGTGGCGCCGACGGCGCGCAGGAGCCCGGTCTCGCGGGCCCGCTGCGTCGCGGTGATGCCGACGGTCGACGCGATCGAGAACAGGACGATGAGCGCGCTCCAGCCCCCGACGACCGCGCCCATGATGACGAGGAGCTGCCGGTCGTCGCCGTCGGTGGACAGCGCCGTCTGGACGAGCGTCGCGAACGACCCCATGAGGACCGTCCCGAGGAGCGCGGCGACGAACGTCGCGGTCACCGCCGCGGGACGGCGCCGCAGCGACCGGACCGCCAGCGTCGCGGTCGCGGCGCTCATCGTGCGGCCGCCGGGACGAGGTCCTCCAGCCGCGCCGTCCGGGCGGCGACGGCCTCGGGCGTGGGGGCGTCCAGCCGTCCCGCGAGGCGTCCGTCGACGAGGAACACGACCGCGTCGGCACAGGCGGCGGCGACCGGGTCGTGCGTGACCATGACGACGGTCCGGCCGAGCGTGTCGACGGCGGCCCGGAGCAGCCGCAGGACCGACCGGGCCGTCGACGTGTCGAGCGCTCCCGTGGGCTCGTCCGCGAGGACGACGCCCGGTTCGGTCACGAGGGCGCGCGCGACCGCGACACGCTGCTGCTGCCCGCCCGAGAGGGCGCTCGGCAGGTGCTCGGCGCGGTCGGCCAGCCCGACCTGCGCGAGGAGTGCCGCGACCTGCCGCGCGTCGGCGCGTCGTCCGGCGAGCCGGAGCGGGAGCTCGACGTTCTGGGCGGCGGTCAGGTACGGGACGAGGCTGAAGTCCTGGAACACGAAGCCGATGCGCTCACGCCGAAGCATCGTGCGCCCCACCTCGTCCCGGGCGGTGAGGTCGACGCCCTCGACGAGCACCTGGCCGCCGGTGGGGCGGTCGAGCCCGGCCGCGCAGGCGAGGAACGTGCTCTTGCCCGAGCCGGACGGCCCCATCACGGCCGTGAACGTGCCGGGCGGGAACGCGACGTCGACTCCTCGGAGGGCGGCGACGGCCGTGGGGCCGGAGCCGTAGGTCTTGGTCAGCCCTCGCATCTCGAGGGCGGGTGCGTCGGTGGTGGTCATGGCTTCGACGCTAGGGAGCGCGCGGGCGCGGCTCGATGGTCCTAGGCCGCCGGCCGTGGTGGGGATGTCCCCACCATGCGCGCTCCCGCGTGCACGCGCCCGGTGGTGAGCACCGGCGGACGGGGGTAGGCCTGAGAGGGACCACGAGGTTCCGACGGAGGGACGGCGATGCCGAGCGACGGCCCAGCAGCACCCAGCGTGAGCCGGTCGGCTCCTGGTCTCCGCAGCGTCTGGCGGCGCAAACCCATCGAGACGTCCGAGGAGCCGGGCGGGCTGAAGCGGAGCCTCGGCCTGTGGCAGCTCACGGCGATCGGGCTCGGCGCGATCATCGGCGCGGGCATCTTCACGCTCGCGGGCGCCGTCGCGCACACCGACGCGGGTCCGGGCGTGACGATCTCGTTCCTCGTCGCCGGCATCGCCAGTGCGTGCGCGGCCCTCAGCTATGCCGAGTTCGGGGGGATGATCCCGAAGGCCGGCTCGGCCTACACGTACGGCTACGCGGTGCTGGGCGAGGCCGTGGGCTGGTTCATCGGCTGGGACCTGCTGCTCGAGTACACGGCGATCGTCGCGGTCGTCGCGATCTCGGTGTCCGGGTATCTGTCGTTCCTGCTCGAGTCGGTCGGCGTGCACCTGCCCGCGTGGATGCTCGGCGCCCCGGGCACCGGTTCGGGCCACAAGGTGGACCTGTTCGCGATGGCCCTGTGCCTGCTCGTCGCGTTCCTGCTGACGAAGGGCATCAGCTCCTCGGCGCGCGTGGAGACGATCCTCGTGTTCGTGAAGGTCGCGATCGTCGTCGCCGTGATCGTCGTCGGGGCGTTCTACGTCAAGAGCTCGAACTTCTCGCCGTACCTGCCCTACGGCTTCGGCGGGACCATCACGGGCGCGGCGACGGTGTTCTTCGCCGTGTTCGGGTACGACGCGATGAGCACCGCCGCGGAGGAGTCCAAGGAGGCCCAGCGGAACCTGCCCAAGGCCATCATCCTGTCGCTCTCTATCGCCATGGTGCTGTACCTGCTGGCCGCCACCGTCCTCACCGGGATGCAGAGCTACAAGGACCTCGACCCGACCCGGGCGTTCGCCGTCGCGTTCGACTACGTCGGTCTCCCCGGGTTCGCGAAGGTCGTCGCGGTCGGGGCGATCGTCGGGATCTTCACGGTGCTCTTCGCGTTCACGCTGGGGGCGTCGCGGGTGTGGTTCTCGATGAGCCGCGACGGGCTCCTGCCCGGCTGGTTCGCCAAGACGAACCGCAACGCCGTACCCCACCGGCCGACGTGGATCATCGGCGTCGTCGCCGCCGTGATCGCGGGGTTCACGCCCATCCTCGACGCCGCCGAGCTCACGAACATCGGCATCCTGCTGGCGTTCATCGTGGTGTCGGGCGCGGTGGTCGTGCTGCGCTACCGGTCGCCCGAGACGCCGCGGACGTTCCGTCTCCCGTGGATGCCCGTCGTGCCGATCATCGGGATCGCCTTCTCGATCTACCTCATCACGAAGCTGCAGCCGGTGACGTGGCTGCGGTTCGTCGGCTGGTTCGCGATCGGCGTCGTCGTCTACGCGTTCTACGGCTACCGGCACAGCCGGATGTCGCCCGACGCGCCCGGTGGGGAGCGGGCCCGCGAGACGTCGGACCGCTGAGCGGCCGGCGGCTGCGCCCCTCCGCTCAGGAGGGCGCGTCGCGCCGATGCTCGAGGAACCGCCGCTCGACGGCGTTCTGCGTGAGCCGCGCGGCCGCGTCGTAGGCGGCGCGAGCCTCGGCCGCCCGGCCGAGCCGGCGCAGCAGGTCGGCGCGCGCCACGTGCCACGGCGCGTAGGCGTCGAGCCGCAGGCCGTCGACGACGTCCAGCGCGGGACCCGGCCCGGCAACCTCCGCGAGCGCCACCGCCCGGTTGAGCGCGACGACGGGCGTGGGCGCGACGGCGAGGAGCTGGTCGTAGAGCGCGACGACCTGCCGCCAGTCGGTGGCGTCGGAGGTGGGGGCGTCGTCGTGCACGGCGGCGATGGCCGCCTGGACCTGGTACGGGCCGGGCGCGGTCCCGGTGAGGCGCGCGCGGCGCAGCAGGGCGCGCACGATGCCCTGGCCCTCGGCGATCCGGCGGGCGTCCCAGCGGGTGCGGTCCTGGTCGGCGAGGAGGACGAGCTCGCCGTCGGCGTCGGTGCGGGCGGCGCGGCGCGCGTCGGTGAGCAGGAGCAGGGCGAGGAGGCCGGCGGCCTCGGGCTCGTCGGGCATGAGGGCGACGAGGAGCCGGGCGAGCCGGATCGCCTCGGCGCACAGGTCGTCGCGGACCAGGGCCGCGCCCGTCGACCCGGTGTATCCCTCGTTGAACACGAGGTACACGACGTCGAGGACGGACCGTAGCCGGTCCGGGAGGTCGGCGTCGGACGGCACCCGGTAGGGGATGCCGGCGTCCTTGATCTTGCGCTTCGCACGCACGAGCCGCTGCGCCATCGTCGGCTCGGGGACGAGGAACGCGCGCGCGATCTCGCCGGTCTCGAGGCCCCCGAGCAGCCGCAGCGTGAGCGCGACCTGCGCTGCCCGGTTCAGGGCCGGGTGGCAGCAGGTGAAGACGAGCCGCAGCCGGTCGTCGCGCACCGGGCCCTCCTCGGTCTCGTCGTCGGGGGCGCCGAGTGCGCCTTCGTCGTCCCGCACCCCCGACGCGGGCCCGTGCACGAGCGCCGCCTGCGCGTACCGCGCGGACCGGGTCGACTCGCGCCGGACGACGTCGAGCGCCTTGCGTCGTGCCGTCGTCGTGATCCAGGCGCCGGGGTTGGGGGGAGTGCCGTCGGCGGGCCAGCGCGCGACGGCGACGGCGAACGCCTCCTGCACCGCCTCCTCGGCGAGCGAGATGTCGTGGAACGTGCGGACGAGGGTCGCCACGCACGCCCCGTACTCGGCCCGGAAGACGTCCGCGACGGCGGACGCCCCCGGGCCGGGCTCGGTGGAGGTCACGCCTCGGGCTCCTCCTGGAACGGGCGCACCTCGACGGCGCCCTGGCAGGCGAGCGCGCCCTTCTTGGCCCAGGCGAGGGCCGCGTCGAGGTCCTCGGCCTTGATGACCCAGAACCCGCCCAGGTACTCCTTGGTCTCGGCGAACGGGCCGTCGGTCACGAGGACGTCGTCGCCCTGCGGGCGGACCGTCGTGGCGACGTCCGGCGGGAACAGGCCGCCTGCGAACACCCACGCGCCCGCGTCCTGGAGCTCGGTGTTGAACGCGTCGACGGCCGCGTACATCTGCTGGACCGTGTCGTCGGGCGGGGTCGGCTCGCCCTGGACGCCGTTCACGGCGAGGAGGTACTGCTTCATGGCTGTCTCCTTGGTCGGTGAGCCGGCAGGTCCGGCTCTCACCGACACTACGAACGAGATCGCGCCCGATCGACACCTACGCTGGACGAATGTCTCGCGTGGTGGTGGCCGGTGGCTCCGGCAGCCTCGGCCGGGCGCTCGTGGCGGACCTGCTCGGGCGCGGTGCGGACGTCGTCGTGCTCACCCGCCGGCCCGATCCCACGTGGGCGGTGCGGCAGGAGCAGTGGGACGGGCGGACCGTCGGCCCGTGGGCCGCGCTGCTCGACGACGGCGCGCGGCCCGTCCGGGTCGTGAACCTCGCCGGACGCCTGGTGGACGTCCGCCCGACGGACGCGAACGTCGCGAGCCTGCGGTCGTCGCGCGTCGACGCGACGCGGGCCCTCGTCGCCGCGAGCCGGGCCGCGTCACGACCCGTGGCACGCTGGGTGCAGATGTCCACGACGGCGATCTGGTCCGACGGCGGCGAGCAGCGCATCACCGAAGGCACGCCGCTCCCGGACCCGGGCCTCCCGCAGATGACGGGCGTCGCGGAGCCCTGGGAGGACGCCGTCCGGGGCGCGCACGCCGAGCACGTCGTGACCCTGCGGACGTCGCTCGTGCTCCAGCCCGGCTCACCGGTCGTCGGGCGGCTCGAGCTGCTCACCCGGCTCGGGCTCGGCGGGAAGGTCGGCACGGGCCGGCAGTGGGTCAGCTGGATCCACGTCGACGACTGGCTCGCGCTCGTCCGGGGCGCGCTGGGGCTGGACGATCCGGCCCTGCCGGGCGGGGTCCTCGTCGCGTCGGCGCCCACGCCCGTGCGCAACGCCGAGCTCATGGCGACGCTGCGCGCGGTGACGGGCCGCCGGGTCGGGCTCCCCACGCCGGCACCCGTCGCCCGGCTCGGGTCGTGGCTGCTCCGCAGCGACCCCGCGCTCGGGCTCACCGGCCGGCACTGCACGTCCGACGTGCTCGCCGGCCTCGGCTGGCGGTTCCGGCACCCGACGCTCGAACCGGCCCTGCGCGACGTCTTCGGGCGGGGTTGAGCGCGGCCGCTAGCCTGGCCGTATGGCACGCGTGGTGGTGACGGGCAGCAGCGGCAAGCTCGGGCAGGCGGTCGTGACCGACCTCGCCGAGCACGGGTACGACGTCGTGACGGTCGACCAGGTCCCGCCGCCGCCCGGGCAGCCCGGGCAGTTCACGCGCGCCGACCTCACCGACCTCGGGCAGGTCGTCGAGCTGCTCACCGGCGTCGACGACCGCTACTCCGGCGTGGACGCCGTCGTGCACCTCGCCGCGATCCCCGCGCCCGGGCTCCGCACCAGCGGTGCGACGTTCCACAACAACGTGCCGTCGACGTTCGACGTCTTCCAGGCCGCGAAGATCGCCGGCGTGAAGAAGGTCGTGTGGGCCTCCAGCGAGACCGTCCTCGGGCTGCCGTTCGACGTCCCGCCGCCCTACGTCCCCGTCGACGAGGAGTACGCCGTCCTCCCCAACTCGACCTACTCGCTCGGCAAGGCCGTCGAGGAGGAGATGGCCCGCCACTTCGCGCGCTGGGACCCCGAGCTGTCGATCATCGGGCTCCGGTTCTCGAACGTCATGGCGCTCGCGGACTACGCCGAGTTCCCGTCCTGGCAGGCCGACGCCGCGCGGCGGCGCTGGAACCTGTGGGGCTACATCGACGCGCGCGACGGCGCCCAGGCGGTGCGGCTCGCCGTCGAGAGCGAGCTGAAGGGGTTCGAGGCGTTCGTCGTCGCGAACGCGGACACCGTCATGGAGCGGCCCTCAGCGGACCTGGTGGCCGAGGTCTTCCCGGACGTCGAGGTCCGGCGTCCGCTCGAGGGCACGGAGACGCTCCTGTCGATCGACAAGGCGCGCCGGCTGCTCGGCTTCGAGCCGCAGCACTCGTGGCGCGACGTCGTCGGGCACGCGTCGGAGGTCTGACCCCGCCGACGCCGCGTCCGACGTGCGTGCCGCGGCTCAGCCGAGCCCGAGCTCGGCGGCGAGGCGCGCGAACCCGTCCTCGGCGGGCTCGCCGGGCTCCCCGGCGACGAGCTGGACGGCCACCTGGTCGGCGCCCGCGTCGACGTGCTCGGCGAGGCGCGCCGCGACCGACGCCGTCGTCCCGTGGAAGACGACCGCGTCGACGAACCGGTCGCTGCCGCCGCCGGCGAGGTCGTCCTCGGTGAACCCGAGGCGCAGCCACGAGTTCCGGTAGTTGGTCATCCGGAGGTAGTTCGCCAGGGCGGCGCGCGCCACCGAGCGGGCTCGTGCGACGTCCGTGTCGAGCACGACGTGCTGCTCGGGCACGAGCAGCGGCTCCGCGCCGAGGATCTCGCGCGCTCCCCGGGTGTGCTCGGGGGTGACGAGGTACGGGTGGGCGCCCGCGGTACGGTCGCGCGCCAGGCCCAGCACGCGCGGGCCCAGTGCGGCGAGCACGACGGTCTCCCGGGGGACGCCGTCGGCGACGAGGGTGTCGACGTACTCGACGAGAGCCTGGTACGGCGTCGCTGCCTTCGCGCCGGACGCCTCACGGTGCCCCGACCCCACCCCGAGCACGAACCGTTCGCCGTACGTGTCGAGGAGCCGCCGGGTCGACATCGAGACGTCGTCGACGGCCGCCGTCCAGATGTTCACGATGCCCGTCCCGACGACGAGCGACTGCGTGGCCGCGAGCAGCTCCTCCGGCTTGGCGAGGCTCGCGTCGGGTGAGCCGCCGACCCACACCGCGCCGTAGCCGAGCCGCTCCAGGGCGGCCGCGAGCGTGCCGTCGAGGTCGAGGCCCCGTCGCCACACGCCGTACCGCCCGCCGAGGTGAGTGCTGGTCGTGTCGCTGCCCTGCGTCGTCGTCATACCGGCGGCAACCGGGCTGGTGGGCGACCGATTCCCGCGCCGTCCGCGGCCGGTCGCAGGGCTCGTCGGCGTCGTGCGCGCTCAGCCTTCGCCGACGATGGCGTCCAGCTCCCGCTCGAGGAGCAGCGCAGGGTCGAACCCCATGGTCGCGAACTGTCCGTTGACCTCGAGGCCGATGAGCCCGTGCAGACGGGTCCACGACAGGATGACGTCGGCCAGCACGGCGCCGGGGATCGCGCCGCGAAGCTCCTCGGGGATCCACGGCGCGCGCTCGAGCTGCTGCTCGAGGATCGTCGGTGGGGCGGCGGGTCGTCCCTCGCGGGGCTCGAAGTCGCCCATCGCCTCCATGACAGACCCGAGGCTGGCCTGCGCGGCCTCGATCGCGGCGTCGGGGGCGCGGTACCCGGAGAACGGGGTGCCGAACAGGAGCAGGTAGCGGTGCGGCTGCGCCAGGGCCCAGGCGCGCATCGTGCGGCCGAGGACGCGGACCTGCTCGCCGGGCCCGTCGGGTGCCGCGAGGCCGATGGCGCGGGTGAGGGTCGTGCCGAGGTCGTCGTAGGCGTCGACGATCAGCGCGGTGAGGAGCTCGTCCCGGCTCGAGAAGTAGCGGTAGAGCGCCGGGCCGGTCATGCCGAGCTCGCGCGCGATCGCGTTGAGCGAGAGGGCCGCTTGACCCCCGGTCGCGAGCTGGTCGAGGGCGATGCGCTTGGCCTCGTCCCGTGTCTCGGCGCGGTAGCGGTCGCGGCGGCTCGGGCGCTGCGCGGGAGCTGGCTCGGTCACGTGGCTCTCTTCGTCCGTGCTTCCAGGGGTTGACATCACTAAGTAACACCCTCAATCTGAAGTAAGAACCTCTTACTCACGCGAGGGAGTGTCACCGTGTCCATCGTCGCACCCGTCCCGCACATCCCCCGAGGGCTCGCCGTCGGCACCCTCGTCGCGGCCGCGATCGTCTGGGGCCTGTTCCTCCTCCAGCCGGGCGCCGTGTGGCAGCCGCTCGCCCAGACGGGCGTGTACGTCGCGCTGTTCGTCCTGACCTGGGCGAACCCGAGGCTCAAGGTCCTGCTCGTCCGGATCCTCCAGCGCTGGATCGTCAACCCGGTCGTGCGGGCGGGGTTCCTGGTGGGGCTCAACCCCTTCGGGGTGGCGATCCTCGAGACGCGCGGCCGCACCACGGGAAAGCCACGCCGCACCCCGGTCGGCAACGGCCGGCGCGGCGACGAGCTGTGGATCGTCGCCGAGCACGGCGAACGCGCCGGTTACGTCCGCAACATCCGCCACGACCCGCACGTGCGCCTCCGGCTGAGGCTCGGGCTGCGGCACCGCTGGGTCGACGGGATCGCGACCGTCCGCCCCGACGACGACGCCCTCGCCCGCCAGCGCAGCGTCATCGCCTGGCACCCGCTGCGGGCCCTCAACGCCGTGAACGTCCGGGTCCTCGGCGCCGACCTGCTGAGCGTGCACGTCCAGCTCGCCCTCCCCGGCCGGGCCCCGGTTCCCGACGACGACGGCGCCGCGCCCGCCAAGGTAGTTCGTGCGCCGTCCGACGCTCGCCCAGGGCTCGTGGGTTGACGGTTCGGCCGGCGCCCCGGTGCTACGTTGACGCCAGCGTCGCGTGCCGGTGGCAGACCGTGTCAGGCATGGAGGCGCGGAACCCGAAGGACAACGACATGACGACGTCGTCCCCTTCGCTCTCACGTGACTGAGGGCGAGACGACCAGGCTGGTCGCCTGGAACCACGAGCTGCGGAGCGTCCACACGCGTCTGCGCGCCGCGCTGCGGCTCACCCGTGAGGCGCTCGCCGGTGGTGCGCCCGCCGAGGCGGCGAGTCGCGACCTCCTGTTGTTCTGCCACGGCTTCTGCACCGCCCTGACCGGGCACCACGAGGGAGAGGACCGGGAGCTGTTCCCGGCGATCGCGGCCGCGCACCCGTCGCTGCGACCGACGCTGGACCGGTTGGTGCAGGACCACGCGCTGGTCGCCTCCCTGGTGACGGGGCTGCAGCGCGCGGTGGACGCGCCGTCGTCGTCGCCGGAGCTCGAGCAGCATCTCGACGGCATCGCCGCGATCATGGAGAACCACTTCCGGTACGAGGAGCGAGCACTGTCGTCGGTCCTCGAGACCCTCGCGCTCGACGCCGAGCCCGCCCAGGTGCTGGGCCCGCTGTGAGCGGACTGACCCGGGCGAAGGCGGACCTCGCCGCCGGTGACGTGCGTGCGGCCCGCGAACGGCTGAAGAGCCTCGTCGTGACGTACCCGCACGATCTCGAGGTCCGTCGACTCCTGGCCGAGGCCTACCGGCGTGACGGCCAGCCGACGGAGGCGGGGCGCTGGGGTTACCTGGTCGGCCCCGACGCGACCGAGAGCGAGCGGCGGGCGTTCGAGCACCACAACGGTTTCGCGTCGTGCGCACGGGTGACGGAGTCGCGACTGCGGCAGCTCCTGCGGAGCGACGACCTCGCCCGCATCGCCGATACCGAGGGTCGCGCCCTCCTGAGGTCCCTTCCGCGCAGGAGGCCGTTGGATCGTCGGGACGGCCCGTTCGAGCTCGTCGCCCGCCGCGTGGCGACTTGGCGGGCGGCCTCGACCTGGCGCTGAGCCCGCGTAGCGTGGACACGAGCCGCGCTGGGCTCGCGGCCCTGCCGAGGGGAGTGAATGGCGACGTCGGACGAGCTGTGGACGATCGGCCACTGGACGTGCCCCGAGGACACGTTCGTCGGGATGCTCCGCGAGGCAGGCGTCGAACGCGTGGCGGACGTGCGTGTGGCGCCGAGCTCCCGGCGCAGCCCGCAGTTCACGCGCGACGTCATGCGCGAGTGGCTGGGGCACGCAGACGTCGACTACGTGCACCTGCCGGAGCTCGGTGGGCACCGCCCGCGCCGACCGGAGGCGGGCGACCTCAACGCGGGATGGCACAACACGAGTTTCCGCGGGTACGCGGACTACACGCTGACGCCGGCGTACGAGGACGGCGTCGCCCACCTGCTCACGCTCGCAGCGGAGCTCCCGACGGTTGTCCTCTGCGCTGAACCGATGCCGTGGCGGTGCCACCGGCTGCTGATCGCCAACACCGTGGCGGCGCGAGGCGGCGTCGTGCAGCACGTCCTCGGGCCCGGGTCGGTCCGTACCCACGAGCTGGGGCGCTGGGGTGCGACGCCGGTGCACGGCGACGACGGTCGCCTGACCTACCCGGCCGACGCCGACCCGCCGCGCGAGTCGCCCGCCGCGTAGGACCGCACCGTGTCGATCGTGTCCGCCTCGGCGGGGGTCTTGTCGTCGCGGTAGCGCAGCACTCGGGCGAACCGGAGCGCGACGCCGCCTGGGTAGCGGGTCGACCGCTGCACGCCGTCGAACGCGATCTCCACGACCTGCTCGGGCCGCACCTTGACGACGTACCCGTCGGTCGGCCCGTCGGCGAGCTCCGTGAATCGCTCGGTCTGACACGCGAGCATCGCTTCCGTCATCCCCTTGAACGTCTTGCAGGTTAAAAGTGACATACGACCGAAGTCGGTGGATAGAGTCACGCTGTGACGCACGCCGACGCGCTCTTCTCGATCACCAGGTCGTTGTGGGATCGGCTGTCGGCTGACATCCGTGGAGTCGCGTACTTGCTTGGCGAGTCGACGCTGGCTGTCCGGTTCATGCTCGCTAACGAACCCGACGAGATGAGATTGGGCATGATCTCCGATGCCGAAACCGAGTGCATCGCAGACTTCTGGCAAACGCATCACGTGTCATACATCGCGGAACACCTGCCGTCTCACCTGCCGCGGGTACTTCGTCCAGGCGAGCGTTGGGTGATCGTTCGCTATGAGCCGCCGCTCTCTGTGTAGGCGGACCCTGGGGCTCGGAACGAGCGGACCGTCTCAATGGTGTCCGCCTCGGCCGCAGACTTGTCGTCGCGGTAGCGGAGTACATGCGCGAAACGAAGGGCGACGCCACCCGGGTATCTGCTGGACCGCTGCACGCCGTCGAACGCGATCTCCACGACTTGCTCGGGCCGCACCTTCACGACGTACCCGTCGGTCGGCCCATCCGCGAGCTCGAGGAACCGCTCGGTCTGCCACGCGAGCATCTGGTCGGTCATCCCCTTGAACGTCTTGCACGCAACGAAGTCACTACGACCGATGATGCGTGTCCGAATGCGTTAGCGTCCGCTAGATGGCCGAGCAGGTAGTCGCTCACGACTTCGGCGTGCGGTGGGAACCGAATGCCCCTGAGGCAGTCGTCGTCGCCGTCGATGCCGTACTGACATTGGCATTACGCGCGCACGGGGACGACGACGACCAGCGATCCGTAGTCCTGCGATGGTCCGGCGTCATGTGGTCGTGCACGGGATCGCCCAACGACGAGGGAGTTCGGTTCCATCGGCTGTACGCCAAGGGCCTTGACCGCGTGCTATGGGCCGGGCGCGTCGAACGAAGCGAACTCATCGATTCACTCCCACGGACGGTTCAGAGGCCCTCCGACCTCACGCACTACGTCGTGCTGCTCAAGGAGGACACGGTCGAGGTCGTCGCCCGCGCGGTGGAAGTCCTCCGCGCCGAGGGCACGCCGCGCGATGCCGCACGCGCTGCACTCTCCTAGCCGGCCGCGTACACGCGCACGGCATCGATCGTGTCGGCCTCGGCGGGGGTCTTGTCGTCGCGGTAGCGCAGCACCCGCGCGAACCGGAGTGCCACGCCGCCGGGGTAGCGGGTGGACCGCTGCACGCCGTCGAACGCGATCTCCACGACCTGCTCGGGCCGCACCTTCACGACGTACCCGTCGGTCGGCCCATCCGCGAGCTCGAGGAACCGCTCGGTCTGCCACGCGAGCATCTGGTCGGTCATCCCCTTGAACGTCTTACCCAGCATCACGAAGCCGCCGTCGGGGTCGCGCGCGCCGAGGTGGATGTTCGACAGGTACCCCTGCCGCCGTCCTGACCCGCGCTCGACGGCGAGCACCACGAGGTCGAGGGTGTGCCGCGGCTTCACCTTGACCCACCCGGCCCCGCGCCGTCCGGCGGCGTAGGGCGCGTCGAGTGCCTTGACGACAACGCCCTCCTGGCCCCGCGCGACGGCGTCCGTGAAGAACGCGCCCGCCGCGTCCGCGTCGCCGGTCACCAGCCGCCCGACGGCGTACGGCCCGGCGAACCCGTCGAGGACGGCGAGGCGGTCGCGCAGGGGTGCGTCCAGGAGGTCGCGGCCGTCGACGTGCAGCACGTCGAAGAAGAACGGCGTCAGCTCGACGGCCGCGAGCGCTTCGGCCTCCTGCGTCGCTGACCGCGACGCCGTCTCCTGGAACGGGCGCGGCGTGCCCGACGCGTCCACGGCGAGGGCTTCGCCGTCGAGCACGAAGGCCCGTGCGTCCAGGGCGAGGGCGGCGGCCACGATCTCGGGGACGCGGGGCGTGATGTCGTCGAGGCTGCGCGTGAAGACGCGGACGTCGTCGCCGGTGCGGTGGACTTGGATGCGGATGCCGTCGAGCTTGGTGTCGACGGACACCGCGGCCCCGGGCGGGCCGAGCTTCTCGATCGCGGCGGCGACGTCGGGCGCGGACTGCGCGAGCATCGGCCGCACGGGCCGCCCGACCTCCAGCCCGAAGCCACCGAGCACCTCGGAGGCCGCCGCAGGGTCGGGGGCCCGGAGCGCCGCGACGGCGACGGCGCCCGTGTCGCCGCGGAGCATCACGGCTCGTCGCGCTGTGTCCGCCGTGGCCCCCGATGCCTCGGCGATCGCGTCCACGACGACGGCGTCGAGCGCTCCCTGCCGCAGCTCGCCCGTGACGAGCCCGCGCAGGAACCGCTGCTCCCGCTCGGTCGCGGCCCCGAAGATCGCCGAGGCCTCCGTCGCACGGGCGGTGTCAGACCCGGGCCCCGACAAGCCGGCCATGCGCTCGAACGCGGCGTCGACCTCGCTGACCGTCAGTGTCGCCTCGTCGGCCGGCGCAGGAAGGGAACGCAGGGAAGCCCACCCGAGCCCGGTCCGACGCTGCCGGAGCTCACCCGCGAGGTACGACGTGACGACGGCGAGCTCGTCCGGCCCGGGCTCGCTCTCGCCGACCGGTGGGATCTCCTCGGCGGCGCGGCGCAGGAGCGCGGCGATGGACGCGCGCTTCGCGAGCCGTGACCTCGTGGCCGCGACGGCCTCGGACGTGGCGGCGACGTCGTCGAGCAGCATGTCTCATGCTCTCCCCGGCCGCCCACGTAGGCCTTACTGTGTGCGCATGTTCGTGGGTCGCCGCACCGTATGGTCGCCGTGGTCGGGCTTCGTGGCGGTGATCTGGCTTGTCGTGGCTGCCATCGAAGGCACCTTTATGATGCCCGGGAACACGGCCAACCGGGTGAGCTCGGCCGTGCTGACGCCGCTGATGCTGTTCGCGGCGTGGCGGTTCGCACGGGCACGCGTCGGCCGTACCGAGGACGGCGTCTTCCTCTACGGGGCCGGCAGGAGGAAGCCAATCCCGAGGGGCGCCGTCCTCGAGCTCGGCGAGGGCGAGACGAACGAGGGCTGGTCGACGATCGTCCCCCGCTATCGCGACGAGGGTGGCGCGGAGGTCGAGATCCTTCCCCTGGCCCTGTTCGGGTGGACCACACGTTCTCGGGCCGCGGCCGCGCGGGCGGTGGCGACCGTCAACGACTGGCTCGCCGAGCCCGCCGCGCCGGCGATCCAGCCGGCCGAGACGAACTGACCGCCCGTAGCCCTCGCACCACAGACAGGGGACGGGGCCCGCGGTGCCAGTCTGTCGGTGCCGGAGGGGATGCTCCGGTTCATGGGAACGGAGCATCCGGTGGCGGACGCCGAGTGGTCGCGTTGTGCGGTGTTCAGCGTGTTCGAGGTGCGGCGCAGGGCGGCCGCACGCTACGACCTGGCCGAGCCTCCGTTCCCCGCCGAAGGCACCCCCATCCACGAAGGGGTTCCGCCGGAGGTCCTGCGGGAGGCGGCGGCGTTCGCGGACGGACGAGCGGCTAGCCGGGTCAGGCACCCGGTGTTCAGCGCCGAGATCGGGGCCTGGCGGCTCGAGGATCTGGCGGCCGAGCACGGTTGGGCCTGGGCGGGCCACCACCTCCGGCGCATCGCGAGAGACCGGGAGTTCGAAGCGGAGGTGCTCGAGCGTCGGGAGCGGGTGGCGTGGATTCGGTCCCAGGCGTGGCGCGACCCGCGGGACGGCGCACGGGCGTTGGCCCACGAACAGGGTGAGCCGTGGCCGCCGGAGGGTGAGGCCGGCGGCCCCGAGGAGGAGCTCGAGGCCTGAAGGGTGGCAGCGCGTCGCGCCGTGGAGCGTCAGCGCGCGGTTTCCAGCAGCGCGAGGAGGCGGGGGAGGCGCGCGTCGCGCTGCCCGGGCCGCAGCCGTCCGCTGCGTTCGAGCACGACGAGCCCGTGCAGCGCGCTCCACACGACTTCGGTGAGGACGTCGGCGTCGGGCTGCGGCTCGTCCGGGGCGAACGCGTCCCGCAGCTGGCCGAAGGCGTCGAGCAGCGCGGGAGGCACGTCAGGCGTGCCGAACGGCAGGTCGGACGCGAGCACGAACACCGCGTCGTAGACCGCGGGGTGCTGCTCGGCGAAGTCGAGGTAGGCCTGCGCGACGGCGGCTGCGTGCCCCGCCCGGTCCGTGACGCCGGCGCTCGCGGACCGGAGGGTGTCGGCGAGCTCTGCGCAGCCCTCGACCGCCACCGCGTCGACGATCGCCGTCCGGTTCGCGAAGTGGCTGTAGAGCACGGGCTGGGAGTACTCGATGGTGTCGGCGAGGCGCCGCGTGGTGACGGCGTCCCAGCCCTCGGCCTCCGCGAGCTCGCGCGCGGAGTCGACGATCAGCTGGCGCCGTTCGGCACGCTCTCGCTCTCGGCGGCGGTGCGCGGGGCTCTCGGTCATGGCCCGATTCTAGCAGCGCTAGACAGCGAAGTGCTGACAGGTTAGTGTCGCTCTCGTACCTAGCACTGATAGACCCGCTCGACAGGAGAACGACCATGGAACTCGCCAGCTACCTCATCGCCGTCGTCGCCGTCCTGTGCGCGGGCATGATCTACGGCACCGACGCGAGCGCGGCGCTCGTCCTGCGGCCCACGTATGCGCGCCTCGACGACCGCACCCTCGTCACGGTCACCGGCTTCGGCCACTACTACGGCGACCGCCGCTTCCCGATCCCCGGCATCCTCGGCGTCGTCGCGACGGTCCTCGCGGGCGTCGCCTCCGCCGTCGCGGGCCGCGGCTGGGCCACAGCGGCGGCCGCCGTCGCGACCGTCGCGCTCTTCACCTGGCTGGCGATCTACAAGGTCGTCGCGGCGCCCATCAACAAGCGGCTCACCGCGGCCGCCTTCGCCGGGGAGGTCCCCGCGGACTCCCGGGCGCTCCAGGACAGGTGGGAGAGCGTCGTCACGCTGCGCTTCGTCCTCCAGGGCGTCGCGATGGCCGCCCTGTGCGGGGTCCTCGCCCTCCCGTGACCGCCGGTCGTCCCGCCCGACGACGCAGCCGGGTCAGGACCGGGCGGCCGCCCTGCCGCGCGAGCGTGGCGGGGCGTGCGTCGGGTCCACGCCGTCGAACATGCCGCTGATCGACTCGCCCTCGTGGATGCGGCGCATGGCCTCGGCGAAGAGGTCGGCGACCGTCAGGACGGTGAGCTCGGGCCAGTCCGAGACCTGCGGGACGGTGTCCGTCACGACGACCTCGCGGATCATCGGGTGGTCCCGGAGCCGCTCGTGCGCCTTGCCGGTGAACAGGCCGTGCGTCGTCGCGACCGACACCTCACGGGCGCCCTCGGCGGCGAGCCGGTCCAGCAGCTCGACGATCGACCCGCCGGTCGCGATCTCGTCGTCGAGGATGATCGCCCGCTTGCCCGCGACGTCGCCCACGATGGTGTCGATCACGACGGTGTCGTCGCCGAGACGGCGCTTGCTCCCGGCCGCGACGGGCAGCCCGAGCAGGCGGGCGAGCTGGTTGGCCGTCTTCGCGTTCCCGAAGTCCGGCGACACGACGACGGTGTCGGTCAGGTCCTGCACGCGGAAGTGGTCGGCGAGGATCCCGAGCGCCGTCAGGTGGTCGACGGGCACCGAGAAGAACCCGTGGACCTGGGGCGCGTGCAGGGTCATGGTGAGCACCCGGTCCGCGCCGGCGGTGACCAGCAGGTCGGCGACGAGCCGGGCGCCGATCGAGATGCGCGAGGCGTCCTTCTTGTCCGAGCGCGCGTACGCGTAGTGGGGGATGACCGCGGTGATCTGCGCGGCCGACGCACCCCGCGCGGCGTCGAGCATGAGGAGGAGCTCCATGAGCGCGTCCTGCGTGGGCGGCACGAGCGGCTGCACGACGTAGACGTCGCGCTGGCGGCAGTTCGCCTGGAGCTGGACCTGGAGGCAGTCGTTCGAGAACCGGGTGATCTCCACCGGGGACAGCTCGGCACCCAGCGCCGCGCAGATGTCCTCCGCGAGTCCCCGGTGGGCCGTACCGCTGAACACGACGATCTCGCGCATGCACACACTCCCGGGACGGGCTGGTGGTCAGGTTTTCGGAGTCTATCGGCGGGTTCGGCGGGCGTCCTGGTTAGCATCGAGCGATGCTCGCTTCGACCTCGCTCCGTGTGTCCCTGCCCGACGGCGTCGTCCTCCGCCCGCTCGCGTCCGACGACGCGGCCTCGCTCGCCGTGGCGTACGCGCGCAACGCCGAGCACCTCGCCCCCTGGGAGCCCGCGCGCCCCGACGACTTCGCGACCGAGGGCGTGCAGAGGCTCCGCATCGCCGGCCTGCTCGCCGTCGCTGACGCGGGCACGGCGCTCCCGCTCGTCCTCGCGCGACCAACGCCGGCGTCGGGGGAGGAGATCGTCGGGACGCTCACGATCTCCGGCATCACGCGCGGGCCGTTCGAGTCCGCGGACCTCGGTTACTGGACCGATCGCGCCCTGCAGGGACGCGGGATCATGTCGGCCGCGGTGGGCGCCGTCGTCGGGATCGCGCGGGACGACCTCGCGCTGCACCGGCTGCAGGCGAGCACCCTCCCGGAGAACGAGCGCTCCCAGCGGGTGCTCGCCCGCGCGGGCTTCGAGCGCTTCGGTCTCGCGCGCGACTACCTGCGCATCGCCGGGCGCTGGCGCGACCACGTCCTGTTCCAGCGCATCCTGCACGACTGATCCGGCGCGGCCCGGCCCGCCGGGTGCCGGCCCGGTCCGTGCCGGTCGTCGGGCGCGTCCTACCGTGTCGACGACGGCGCAGCTCCCGTCGCCGCGCGGCCCGCCTCCAGGCGTGCCACGGGGACGCGGAAGGGCGAGCAGGAGACGTAGTCGAGCCCGGCGTCGTGGAAGAACCGGATCGACTCGGGGTCGCCCCCGTGCTCCCCGCACACGCCGAGCTCGAGGCCGGGCTTGGTGGCCCGCGCCTCGTCGACGGCGATCCGCACCAGCCTCCCGACGCCGTCCGCGTCGATCGTCTCGA
Organism: Luteimicrobium sp. NPDC057192; assembly: GCF_042670205.1. Lineage (NCBI taxonomy): Bacteria > Bacillati > Actinomycetota > Actinomycetes > Micrococcales > Luteimicrobium > Luteimicrobium sp. NPDC057192. The sequence goes on from NZ_JBHUWD010000014.1 coordinate 59,621, forward strand.
ACGGCGAGATGGTGAGCACGCCGTTGTCGAGGTAGGTGGTGAAGAGGGTCCGCTCGACGTCGTCGCGCGAGAACCCCCACGTGGTCTGCGTGAGGTCGTTGGTGCCGAACGAGAAGAAGTCGGCCTCGGTCGCGATCCGGTGGGCCGTGAGGGCTGCGCGGGGCAGCTCGATCATGGTCCCGACGGGCACGTCGAGGTCCACCTCGGCGAGCTCGGTGACGCCCCGCACGACGGACTCCACCTCGTCGCGGACGATCTGCAGCTCCCGCACCGACCCGACGAGCGGCACCATCACCTCGGGGCGCGGGTCCTTGCCCTCGCGCAGCAGCCCGACGGCCGCCTCGACGATCGCGCGGACCTGCATCGCGAACAGCCCGGGCACGAGCAGCCCGAGCCGCACGCCCCGCACCCCGAGCATGGGGTTGGCCTCGTGGAGGCGCTCGAGCGCGGCGAGCTTCTTCTCGTCGGCCGCGAGCTCCTCGTCGCCGAACCCGACGGGCACGCCGTGGTTCCGCCGGTCGTGCGCGACGGCGATCTTCACCGACAAGGCGGTGTGGTCGGGGAGGAACTCGTGCAGCGGCGGGTCGAGGAGCCGGATCGTCACGGGCAGCCCGTCCATGGCCTCGAGGAGCCCACGGAAGTCATCGCGTTGGAGGGGGAGGAGCTGGTCGAGGGCGATGTCGCGCTCGGCGAGGTCCTCCGCAAGGACGATCTGCTCGACCAGAGCGCGCCGCTCGCCGAGGAACATGTGCTCGGTCCGCGCCAGGCCGATGCCCTGCGCGCCGAGGCGGCGGGCGCGGGCGGCGTCGTCGGGCACGTCGGCGTTGGCCTCGACGCGCAGGCGGCGGCGGGCGTCGGCGTGCCGGAGGAGCCGGTCGACGGACCGGACGAGGCTCTCGGTCTGCTCGTCGAGCCCGCGCCCCGAGCCGTCAGCCTCGAGCGCGGCGTCGAGGCCGCCCTCGAGGTACCGCTCGACGGGCGACGCCACGACCGGCACCGACCCACGGAACACCTCGCCGGTCGAGCCGTCGATGCTGATCTCGTCGCCGCGCTGCAGCACGACCGGATCGCGGCCCGCGGCCCGGACCGTCACGCTCCCGGCGTCCTCGTCGACGTCGAGCTCCTCCGCCCCGACGACGCACGTCCGCCCCATGCCGCGCGCCACCACGGCCGCGTGCGACGTCTTGCCGCCGCGCGACGTGAGGATCCCCTGGGCGGCGATCATCCCGCCGAGGTCGTCGGGGTTGGTCTCGCGGCGCACCAGGATGACGCGCTCGCCGCGCTCGGCGGCCGCGACGGCGTCCGCCGACCGCAGGACGATCGTCCCGACCGCCGCACCCGGGGACGCGGCCATCCCGGTCGTGAGCGCCGGGGACGCGGCGCCGTCGTCGCCGGAGCGGGCGAACTGCGGGAACAGCAGCGACGCGAGCTGGTCGCCGGTGACGCGCTGGAGGGCCTCGTCCTCGGTGATGAGCTGCTCGTCGACGAGCTGCGTCGCGATCCGGAACGCCGCCGCCGGCGTGCGCTTGCCGACACGCGTCTGGAGCATCCACAGGTGCCCGCGCTCGATCGTGAACTCGACGTCGCACAGGTCCCGGTAGTGCGTCTCGAGGCGGCGCATGGCCTGCAGGAGCTGGTGGTGCGAGAGCGGGTCGATACGGTGCAGGTCGTCGAGGGACAGCGTGTTCCGGATGCCGGCGACGACGTCCTCGCCCTGCGCGTTCTGCAGGTAGTCCCCGTACGCGCCGGGGGCGCCGGTGGCCGGGTCGCGCGTGAACGCGACTCCCGTGCCGCTCGCGTCGCCGAGGTTCCCGAACACCATCGTCACGACGTTCACCGCGGTCCCGAGGTCCTGGGGGATGCGCTCGCGGCGCCGGTACAGGCGGGCGCGGTCGGTGTTCCACGAGTCGAAGACGGCGCGGATCGCGAGGTCGAGCTGCTCGCGCGGGTCCTGGGGGAAGTCGCGGCCGGTCCGCTCGGTCACGATGCGCCGGTAGTTGTCGACGAGGGCGCGCAGGTCGTCGGCCGTGAGGTCGACGTCGGCGACCGGCCCGTCGCCGCTCGCGCGCCCGCGGGCTGCCTTGGCGTCGTCGAGTGCCGCCGCGAACACCTCGGCCGGGATCCCCAGCACGGTCGCGCCGAACATCTGGATCAGCCGCCGGTACGAGTCCCAGGCGAACCGCTCGTCCGACGCCTCCTCCGCGAGGCCCTGCACCGACTGGTCGTTGAGGCCGACGTTGAGGACGGTCTCCATCATCCCGGGCATCGAGAACCGCGCCCCCGACCGCACCGACACGAGCAGCGGGTCGCGACGGGTGCCGAGCTGCCGCCCGACCTTGTCCTCGAGATGCCGCAGCGCCGTCGTCACCTGCACCCGCAGCTCGCCCGGCTCGGACCCCTGGGCGAGGTACTCGCGGCACGCCTCGGTCGTGATGGTGAAGCCCGGCGGGACGGGGAGGCCGAGGCGGGTCATCTCGGCCAGGTTCGCGCCCTTGCCGCCGAGCAGGTCGGCCCGGTCCTTGTCGCCCTGCGTGAAGTCGTACACGTACGTCGTCATGGCGGACCTCCGGCCTCGGCACCCCTGGGTGCTTCCAGGCTCGACTGCGGCCCACGGTCGCGCAAACGCAGCCGACCGGCGCGCTTGGGCCTGGCACCGGACCGCGCGAGAATGCCGACCATGCCCTCTGTGCTCCCGGCGTCCGGCACCGTGCTGGCCGTCTGCCGCGTCCACGCCCTCCTGCCCGACGACGGCGCCGTGGGGGTGACCGCGATCGACAAGCGGCCGGTCGAGGGTCCGGTGCGCGTCCGGACGCTCGGGCTGTTCGCGGACGTCCAGGCCGACCGCGCGCACCACGGCGGCGAGGAGCAGGCCGTCTACGCGTACTCGCAGGAGGACGCCGACTGGTGGGGCGCCGAGCTCGGCCACACCGTCACGCCCGGGCTCTTCGGCGAGAACCTCCGCGTCGACGGCATCCCCGTGAGCCGCGCCGTCATGGGGGAGCGGTGGCGCGTCGGGACGGCGCTGCTCGAGGTCACGCACGAGCGGTCTCCCTGCGCGACGTTCGCGCGCCGCATGGGTCTGCCGCGCTGGGTCAAGCGCTTCACCGACGCCAACCGCGTCGGCTGCTACCTGCGCGTCCTCGAGACGGGGGACCTGCAGGCCGGCGACGAGGTCGTCGTCGAGCACCGGCCCGACCACGGGGTGACCGTCGCCGACTGGTTCGCGTCACGCACCAGCGCGCACGAGACCCGCGGCGACGTGTCACGGCGCCTGCTCGCCGCCGAGGCCGCGGGTCAGCTGCGGCTGTCGGACCAGGTGCGCGAACGCGCGAGGCTCGCGGTCGCTCACCCGTCCTAGGAAGCCGACGCCGTCCGGTCCGAGAACGCCCACGCGGCACCCGCGGCGACGCCCGCGACCGTGAGCACCGAGGGCCACGCCCCGATCCGCTTCGCGAGCGGGTGCGACAGCCCGAACGCGCCGACGTAGGTGACGGCGAGCGCCGTCGTCGTCGCCGGGCCCGACCGGGCGAGCCACTGCCGGCCGGCGAGCACGCCGCCCGCCGCGAGGACGACGCCCGCGAGCGCCCGGACCTTCGTCGCCCGCCCGACGGCGTAGCCCCCGACGAGGGACCCGGCGACGAGGGGAGCGGTGGGGAAGCTGGAAGCCATGTCTCGACCCTACGAGCGCTCGATGAGAAATCCCGGCTCGGAGGGTCTGTCCTGGTGTGAGGGTGGGCACACGGCCCGCCCGTGAGCGAAGGAGCCGATCATGGGCAGCACCTACCTCGGACTCTGGTACGAGTCGAAGGCCGGGGAGGCCGCGGAGCTGTACGTCTCGATCTTCCCGAACTCGCGGATCATCCAGACGGTGCGCCACGACGAGGCGACCCCCGAGCAGGGCCCGGGCGTCGCGGCGACGCCGGGCTCGGTGTTCTTCGTGGACTTCGAGATCGACGGCCTGCACGTCCAGGCGCTCAACGGTGGTCCGATGTTCCCGCACACCGAGGCCGCGTCGATCGTCGTCGACTGCGACGACCAGGCGCAGGTCGACGAGTACTGGGAGAAGCTGACCGCCGACGGCGGCGAGCCGGGCCCGTGCGGCTGGCTCAAGGACAAGTTCGGGCTGAGCTGGCAGATCGTGCCGAAGCGGATGGGCGAGATCCTGTCCGACCCGGACCGCGTCGCGGCGGGCCGCGCGTTCGACGCGATGATGAAGATGGGCAAGCTCGACGTCGCGCAGCTCGAGGCCGCGTTCCGCGGCGAGCAGGGGTAGCGGTCGCGTCGAACCGACGCGAATCGTCGTCTCCGGGCGGCACGAGCGACGATCCGCGTCAGCTCGACGGAGGTGTCCGCCGCGCGGTGAGTGTCAGGCGCCGGGCGCGGGGAGGACGCCGAGCTGCCCGAGCAGACCGGCGGCGTCCATGAGGATGCGGCTCTCGACGAGCCGCCCGTCCCGGTAGCGGTCGAGGGTCCAGGCCTCGACGTGCACGGTGCGGCCGGTGGGGGCGATCCCCATGAACGCGCCGTCGTGCGTCCCCGTCCAGACGGACAGGCTCATGATCCGGTCCCCCTCGACGAGGGTGTCCTGCACGTCCCAGTGCATGTCCGGGAACGCCGCGAACATCCCGCCGAGGACGTCGGCGAGCCCCGCTCGGCCCGGGCCCTGCCCGGGGAGCGGGTTCTGCTCGACGAAGTCCTCGGCGACGAGGTCCTCCAGGGCGGAGCCGAGATCGTGCCCGTTGAGGACCTCGTCGGTGAAGCGTGCTGCGAGCGCTCGGATCTCGTCCGGCGTGATGTCGTCGTCCATCGCTGCCCCCCTCGGCAGTCGCGGCGGCGTCCCTCCGACGGCCACCGCACCCGCTCCACGCTAACGACGCGCGTCGAGCGGCGCAGGGGCGACGGTCGGGCACGCCACCGCTCAGCCGAGCCGGATCAGCCCGGCGTCCGTCGGGGTGAACCCACGGGCCCCGAGGTAGCAGGGGCGCAGGCGCGGACGCGTCCGAGCCACTCCTCGACGGCGGCTCGCGACTGCTCAGGCTGCTCGAGGAGCACGTTGTGCCCGGCCCGGTCGAGGACGACGAGGCTCGCGCGGGGGTAGTGGTCGAGCCGGGCCCACGCGTCCGCGTACCCGACGACGTCGTCCTGCCGCCCGCACAGGAAGAGCGTCGGGCCGGTGAACGCCGGAGCGGTGTCCTCCGGCTCCACGGCGAACGCGTAGTGCTCGCCGAGCCGCGCGAGGCCCGCCGTGTCGACGGTCAGGACGCCGGGGTGCACGTACCGCTCGTACGACTCCAGACCCTCCCGCGACTGGACCACCGCGATCTCCACGTAGCCCTCGGCCACGGCCGGGTCGACGCCGTCGAGCAGCCCGGGCTCCTCGTGCAGGACGGTCCGGGGAGGCGCGGTCCGCTCCGCGTGCGTCGCGACGAAGACCCCCGCGATGGTCGCGAGCCCCAGCACCTGGCCGGGAAGCTCCGCGACGAGCCGGCGGGCGATCATCGCCCCGTACGAGTTCCCGACCAGCGCGAACGGCTCGTCACCGAGGCGCTCACGGACGGCCTCGAGCACGACGCGCGCCATGTCGTCGCTCGACGCGACGTCCCCGACCGGTGACGCGCCCATGCCGGGCAGGTCGACGTACAGCCGACGCCACCCACCGGACTCCTCGAAGACCGGTTCGAGCGGCAGCAGGATCCGGTGGTCGACCCCCGCGCCGTGGATCAGCACGACGGGCGTCCCTGCCCCGCGCTCCTCGACGTGCACCTGCTCCGCGGCCGCCATAGGCCCACGGTAGCGGCGCCGTCGGACAGGCCCCCTCGCCCCGGGCACGGGAGAATCCGGCTGACGCGCGGAAGGATCCCCGCGATGATCGACCCGTGACGCTGCGCCTGCACGACGACGAGGTCGACGTCCGCGACGACGTCGTCCGGGCGCTCGTCGACGACCACGACCCCGCCTGGCGTGGCCTCCCGTTGCGGCGCGTGGCCAGCACCGGCACCGACAACGTCGTCTTCCGGCTCGGCGACGACCTGGGCGTCCGGGTCCCGCGGATCGACTGGGCGGTCGGGCAGGTGGAGCGTGAGGCGCGCTGGCTCCCGCTCCTCGCCCCGCACCTGCCGTGCGCGGTCCCGGCGCCCGTGGCCGTCGGCGATCCCGGGCACGGATACCCGCACCGCTGGCTGGTGTTCCGCTGGCTGCCGGGGCACGACCTGGCCCGCGCCGCCGCCCCCGTCGCTCCCACAGGGGCGCCGCGCACCCCCATCCGGTCCGAGGACTGGTGGGCCGGCGTCGCGGACGGGCTGGGCGCCGTCGTGCGGGCGCTGCACGCGGTCCGCCTCCCGGACGCTCCCGCGGCAGGACCACGCGGTGGGCCGCTCGCGCCCCACGACGACGGCGTCCGCCGGCTCGTGGAGGAGGTGGCTGCGCTGCCGGGGGAGCGCCGGCTCGACGCCGCCCGTGCGACCGAGGTCTGGGAGGCGGCGCTCGCCGCGCCGCCCTGGGGCCGCGACCCCGTCTGGGTGCACGGCGACCTGCTGCCCGGCAACGTGCTCGTCGCGGACGGGCCCGCCGGGTCGGGCGCCGTCGTCGGGGTCATCGACTGGTCGGCTCCCGGCCTCGGGGACCCGGCCTGCGACGCGATGGTCGCGTGGTCCCTCCCGACGACGGCGCGGCGCGTGTTCCGCGAGGCCGCCGGCTACGACGACGCCACCTGGGCGCGGGCGCGGGGGTGGGTCCTGCAGCAGACGCTCGCGTTCATCCCCTACTACCGGAGCACGCTGCCCGCCGCCGTCGAGGGCGCGTGGCAGCGCCTGGGCGCGGTGCTGGACGAGCCGGCCCGCTAGGCACCGGCCCCCTCGGCGCCCGCTCCCTCGGCACCGGCAGCCGTGGCGCCGGCCCTCGAGTGGTGAGCGCCACCGAGGCTTGTAGCGTGAGATGCAGGTCGTGACAGTGGCCGCCCGGGACGGGGCGGCCGACACGCGCCTCGTCCTCCCTCTCACACCGGCTGCCCGGAGCCGCGGACCACGTCCGCGAGGCCCACCGTGCGTCGGGGACGGAGTTGACATGAGTGAGACGTATCCACCGACGGGCCGCGCGGGCCTCGCGCGCGGGGCCGAGCCGGGCGCCGAGGACCAGGGCGGCGCGCTGAGCGCCGCCAAGGACGCGTCCTCGGAGGTCCTGGGCGAGGCCCAGGGGCGAGCCGCCGACGTCGTCGGCGAGACCAAGGAGCAGGCGCGCAGCCTGCTCGACCAGACGCGGTCGGAGCTCACCGACCAGGCCGCCCAGCAGCAGCGCAGCCTCGCCGGCAACCTGCGGTCCGTCGGCGACGAGCTCTCGCGGATGTCGTCCGCCGCGGAGGACCCCGGCTACGCCACCGACCTTGTGAGCCGGGCGTCCGGCGCGGTGACGGGCGCCGCCGACTGGCTGGACGACCGCGAGCCGGGCGACGTGCTCGGGGAGCTGAGCGACTTCGCCCGTCGCCAACCGTTGGTGTTTCTCGCGGCGGCCGGGCTGGCCGGCGTGGTCGCGGGGAGGTTGGTGCGCGGGATGAAGGACGCGCCCTCGGACGGCCCGTCGCGGCCGCAGCCGCAGTCGGCACCGGTAGCGCGGCGGTCGACGCAGGCGCAGCCGACGCAGGCGCAGCCGACGTCGTCGAGCCCGGCCTCGTCCAACCCGGCGGCGACGCTTCCGTCGTCGGGGGCCGCGGCACCGGCCGCGGGCGGCTTCGTCGGGAGCGAGGTGCGCGATGTCGACGTTCCCTGAGAGCCGACCCGGAGCTCCGGGCGGCCCACCGGGCGCAGCCCCGGGACGTCACGAGCGTCCGGACGTGCCTCCGGACCTGCGCGCGGACCCGCCTTCGGACCTACGTGCGGACCCGCCTCCGGACCTGCGCGCGGACGAGCGCGCGGTCGGCGGTACGCCGAGCCTCGGCGAGCTGCTGTCCGACATCTCAGCGGACGTGTCGGCGCTCTTCCAGCAGGAGGTGGCGCTCGCGAAGGCCGAGCTCCGCGACACCACGCAGCGTGCCGCGCGGGGTTCCGGGATGCTCGCGGGCGCCGCGATGGGAGCGCACTTCGTGCTCCTGTTCCTGTCGGTCGCGCTCTGGTGGGGGCTCGGGTCCGCCATGGGCCGGGGCTGGTCCGCCCTGGTGGTGGCAGGCATCTGGGCGGTCGTCGCCGCGATCCTCGCCTGGCGTGGCCGGGCCGAGCTCAAGCGGGTCCGCGGGCTGCCCGACACGACCGACACGGTCAAGAAGATCCCCCACGCGCTGCAAGGACACGAGGAGAAGAACTCATGAGCACCGAATCACCCGACGAGATCCGCGCCGAGATCGCCGAGACCCGCCGGGAGCTGAGCAGGGACGTCGACGCGCTCGAGGACAAGGTCAGTCCCTCGAGCGTCGCTCACCGACAGGCGGACCGCCTTCGGTCCGGCCTCGGGTCGGTCCGCGAGCGCGTCATGGGATCGCCCGACCATCCCCGGCACGTCCGTGCGGGCGGCGCAGGCGTGCCGGGCGCGTCGGACGACTCGGGGTCGGGCGTGGTGGGGTCCGCGGCCGACTCCGTGAAGCACGCCGCGTCGTCGGTCGGCGACACGGTGTCGTCCGCGCCGCAGATGCTGCGCGAGCAGACGGCGGGCAACCCGCTCGCGGCCGGCCTCGTGGCGTTCGGCGTCGGTCTGCTCGTCGCCGGGCTGGTCCCGTCGAGCCGGGTCGAGCAGCAGGCCGCCGAACGTGTGAAGGAGGCTGCAGAGCCGCTCGTCGAGAGCGCCAAGGAGTCGGTCCAGACCATGCGGGACGACCTGCAGCAGCCGCTGCAGGACAGCGCCCACGCCGTCACCGACACCGCGCGCTCCGGCGCACAGGCCGTCGCCGACTCGGGGCGTTCCGCCGTCGACGAGGTGCGCGGGAGCACCTCCGGCGACGACGGCTGACGAGCCGGTGACGCACCGTCGGCCGCCCCCGAGAGGTCCTCGGGAGGCGGCCGACGCGCGGGCGGCCGACGTCAGCGGCTCGTCGAGCGCCGGTACTGGAGGTTCGCGAGCGGCACGAAGATCAGCAGGATCACGACGGTCCAGATCAGCGTGTAGAGCGCGGCGTGCTGCAGCGGCCACGCGGTCGGCTCGGGCGTGCCGGCCGGGATGTTCCCGAACAGCTCGCGCGACGCCTGCGTCGCCGACGACACCGGGTTCCACTCGGCTATGGACTGCAGCGGGCCGGGCAGGGTGTCGAGCGGCACGAACGTCACGGCGATGAACGTGAGCGGGAAGATCACGATGAACGACGCGTTGTTCACGACCTCGGGGCTCGGCACGAGCATCCCGATCCACGCCATGATCCACGACACCGCGTACGCGAAGACGATGAGCAGCAGGTAGCCGGCGGCCGCGTTCCAGAAGCCGTCCCGGATCCGCCAGCCCACGATCAGGCCCGTCAGCGACATGACGACGAGCACGATGACGTTGTTGATGACGTCGGACAGGGTGCGGCCCGTGAGGACCGCGGACGGCGCCATGGGCAGCGACCGGAACCGGTCGATCACGCCCTTCTTCACGTCCTCGGCGAGCCCTGCGCCGGTGATCGTCGCACCGAAGATCACCGTCTGCGCGAAGATCCCCGCCATGAGGAACTCCCGGTACTCCTGCGCGTTCCCGTTCTGACCGATCGCGCCACCGAACACGTAAGCGAAGAGCAGCACGAACATGATCGGGGACAGCGTCGTGAAGACCAGGAGGTCGGGCACGCGCTTGATCTTGATGATGTTGCGCCACGCGACGACCGACGCGTCGGACAGCACGTACGGGGCCCTCATCGGACGGCCTCCTTCGTCTTCGCGTCGGCGTCCTTCCCGGAAGCCGGCGCCTCGTCCTCGGCCACGTGCCCCGTCAGGGTGAGGAACACGTCGTCGAGCGTGGGACGCCTCAGCCCCACGTCGTCGAGCGCGATGCCCGCCGCCTCGAGCTCGCGGAGGGCAGCGGTGAGGGCCTGGACGCCCGTCCCGACGCTGACCGAGAACGTGCGGCGCTCGCGGTCGACGTAGGGCCGGCCGGACCCGAGCGGCGTGAGGAGGCGCTCGGCGTCGTCGAGCCTCGCGGACTCTCGCACGGTGACCTCGAGCTGCTCCCCGCCGACCTGGCGCTTGAGCTCGTCTGCGGTGCCGCGCGCGATGATCCGGCCACGGTCGATGACGACGATGTCGTCCGCGAGCATGTCGGCCTCCTCGAGGTACTGCGTGGTGAGGAGGAGGGTGGTGCCGCCCGAGACGAGCGAGCGGATGACCTCCCACATGTCGGTGCGGCCGCGCGGGTCGAGGCCCGTGGTGGGCTCGTCGAGGAACAGGACGGGCGGGTCGGCGACGAGCGCGCCCGCGAGGTCGAGCCGGCGGCGCATGCCGCCCGAGTAGGTGCGGGTCGGGCGGTCGCCGGCCTCGTCGAGGCGGAAGTCGGCGAGCAGCTCGCGCGCCCGGGCCTCGCTGCGCTTCTTGCCGAGGTGGTACAGCCGGCCGATCATCACGAGGTTCTCGAAGCCCGTGAGGTACTCGTCGACCGCCGCGTACTGCCCCGAGAGACCGATCTGGCGCCGGACGCCGGCGGGATCCCGAGCGACGTCGACGCCGGCCACCTCCGCGGTCCCCTCGTCGGCCGGCAGGAGCGTGGCGAGGATGCGCACGATCGTCGTCTTACCCGCGCCGTTCGGGCCCAGCAGTCCCAGGACGGAGCCGCTGGGGACGTCGAGGTCGACGCCCGCGAGGGCCGTGACCTCCTTGTAGCGCTTCACGAGTCCACGCGCGCGGACGGCAGGGGCGCGGACGGCGAGATCGGGGTCCGTGGAGTCCATCGGGGTTCCTTCTGACGGTTGCGGTGGGCACATAGATGTGATCTGGCTCACATCTACCGTAGAAGGAGACTCCGACACCCCGCCTGACTCATCGCGCTCGCTCCGGCGCTACTGCTGGAGGTCGACCTCCTGCAGCGGACAGTCGGCCACGGGCGGGCTCGATGCGCACACGTCGAGCTCGCCACGCAGGACGAGCCGTCCCAGCCGCCCGTCCTTGCGATAGGTCACCACGACCGACCGCCCACGAGCGTCCCAGGTCGCGTGGCTTCGAGGCCGAGCAGCAGCTCCCACGATCGACGGGTCCCGTCGGGATCGGTCCGCGGGGCCAGGGTGGTGCCCGCCGCGTCCCGGACGTCAGCCGGAGCGCCGAAGTACTCCGCCGTGTCGGTGGGGCTCGGCGGAAACCCCGGGAGGTGCTGGACGGCGCCCATCGGGCGGTCCGGCCCGACGAGCTGCGCTCCCAGCAGCCGCAGGCCGTCGTCCGCATCGATCCGGACGTCGACGATCTCGACACTCCCGGTGGGCTCGAGCACCTCCAGCCCGTCGGTGAACGGCACGCTGGGCTCGACCGAGGTCGACCAGCCGTGGACCGCGGGGCTCGAGAAGCCCGGCGTCGCCTCGGTGCGCTCCGCGCCGACTGCGAGGACGAGCGCGGCGACGATCAGCAGGGCGAGGGGAGTGGCTCGGCGGGCCGGTCGGCCGCTGCTCGTCCTGGTGGGCACGTGGCTCCCGTCGCTGCGTCCGATCCGCGCCGGTCGGCGACGGTGAGCACACTATGGAGCCGCGCTGCAGCGGCCGCCAGTCCGTGATCTCAGGCGTTCCCGTGCTAGCGGCGACGGGTCAGATGCCGGCGGCCAGCTCCTCGAGCTCGGCGGTCGCGGCCGCGAACCGCTGCTCGAACCGCTCGCGCTCGTCGGCGAACGCCGGCACCGTGACGCTGAGCGTCCGGTCGACGGTCACCACGCGGACGCCCATCCCGAGCGCGTCGCCGAGGATCAGCCGCAGCACGGGCAGTGCGTGGTCGCGGCCGTCGGCCTCGGAGTCGTCGTCGTGCGCGGTCCCCCGGGTGGTGACGACGACAGCCGGCCGTCCCCGCAGGGGTCGCGGTTCGTCTCCACCGAACGGCGCGGTGACGCCCGGCACGTGGACGTGGTCGAGCCACGCCTTGAGCGTCGCCGAGAGCCCGTAGTTGTACAGGGGTGCGCCGATCACGAGCGCGTCCGCCGCGAGGAGCTCGTCGAGCACGCGCGTGTGCGCGGACTCCACGTCCGCCGGCACGACGACGTCCGGAGCCCGGAGCGTGCCTGCCCAGTGCAGCGCGCCGTGCCCGGGCGGTGGGACCGGGTCGGTGCGCAGGTCGTGCTCGACGGCGGCGCGGTCGGGTCCGCCGACCAGCCAGGCTCGGGTGAACGCGCTGGTGAGGGCGCGGGAGACGGACGTGGCGTCGTCGCCGTAGGAGGAGTCCAGGCGGAGGAGGGTGGGCACGAGCGTCACGCTAGCCCGGAAGCCGGGCGGCGACTTGACGACATGGAAAGTCGTGGGCACACTTTCCAATATGGAAAACGACGCCACCGGCGCCCCGCGATCCGAGTCGCCTCGCTCGGAACCCTCCCCCGCCCACGCCCACGCCGACGCCGACGCAGCCCGCGCAGCACTCGACGCCGTCGCCGAGTCGAAGGCGCTCGTCGCCGAGCGGATGCGGCGCGGACCCCGGTGGTACAACCCCGTCTACGGGGCGCTCTGCGGCCTCCTGATCCTCTCGATGGGGCTGCCCGAGGTCTGGTTCGTCGTCGGGGTGGTGGTCTCGGCGATCGGGTTGGGCGCCCTCGCGGGCATCTACCGGAAGCGCACCGGCATCGTCCTCGGTACGGGGAACCCGCGTCCGCGCGGGATCTACCCGTGGCTCATCGCCGTGCTCGGTGTCGCGGCCGTCGCGTCGTACTTCGACGGCCACCACGGCTTCCCGCTCGGCGTGCCGATCGTCGCGGTCTGCGCGGGCGTCGCGTGCTGGGTCCTCAGCCGCAGGTACGACGCCGCGCTCTTCGAGCTCCTCGAAGGGCAGCACGACGACGAGGTGCGGCGATGACCACCGACGTCCGCTTCGACGAGGTCATCCACGCGCCCCAGCGGCTCCGGATCGTGGCGATGCTCGCATCCGTCGCGGGCCTCGAGTTCGGGGCCGTCCGTGACGCGCTCGACGTCTCCGACTCCGTCCTGTCCAAGCACCTCAAGGTTCTCGAGGACGCGGGCTACGTGAAGGTCCAGAAGACCAAGCGGTCCGGGCGGACCTGGACGTCCGCCTCCTTGACGCGAGCCGGCAGGTCCGCGTACGACGGGCACGTCGCCGCCTTGCGCGCGATCGTCGACGGGGCCGCCGAGGCGACGGCCGGGACCGAGCAGCGCTGATCTGCGTGCTCCCCCAACCTCGCAGTGAGGAGGCTCGGACGGCGCCGAGTGGTGACGGACTTGAGCGCTGGCGGGTGCCGCGCAGCGTCGTCGACGAGACGCGGCGTCGTTGACGGAGACGTACAGCCCGAGATGTGCGTCGTCGCCTGGATTGCAGGAGCGGGCCGCTCGACCAGAGTCGTCGGCGGCTACCAGGCCCCGCATTCCGTTGCTGCCGTCAAGGCACGGTCCGTGGGTGCGGGTCAGAACGGAGGGATCCCGAGCGGGTCCGGCGGCGTTGGGTTCATCCCGGCGGGTGGTCCGCTCTCGTCATGCGGTTCCGTGCGTAGCGGACGCAGTCGCCGCGAGGTCGTGGGGCCGAGCGCCCGGCCCGGGTCGCTCGGCGTCGGCGGGACGCGGTACTCGTGACGCGACGGTGCGGTCCAGGTGATCGCGCCGTCGTCGTCGGTGCGCGTCGACCAGCCGCCGTGCGTCTTGGCGTTGTGATGTGCGCGACAGACGGGGTGCAGGTTCGAGGCGCGCGTCTGCCCGGTGGTCTCGCCCGTCGGATCGAAAGGTTCGAGGTGGTCCAGATCGCATCGGTCGGCCGGCACCTGGCAACCCGGGAATGTACAGATCGGGTCGCGCGTGCGGACCAGGTCCCCGAGAACCGTCCCTGGCCGGTACCCGGTGCGTGACACGTCGGTCGCAGCACCGGTCGTCGGGTCGGTCAGGATCCTGCGCCACGTGGCGTCGCCGTGGATGGCGAGCGCCCGCGCCACCGCGGCGGGCACCGGCCCGTAACCAGCGAGCTGGGCGGGCGATTCGTCGAGCCCGAGCAGCGTGGTGGCCGACACGGTGACGTTGATGACCGCGCCGACCAAAGAGACCGGGTGGGTTCGGGGCTCGGCCTTTCGGGGCTCGACTTGCGCCACGACGTCGGTCGCCGCCTGCTCGTCGTGGGTGCCGGTGGTGTCCGGGGTACCGGTGCTGTCCAGAGGCGCGACGCTCGTCGTGACGAGCTGTGTGAGCGTGTCGGCCCGGAGCTGGCCGAGCGTGCGTCCCTCGCCGGGCTGCCGGACGTTGTGGCGCGCGACCGAGTCGAGCCGAGCCCAGATGCGTGCGGCGTCGGCGGCGGGCAGCAGCGCGGTGAGCCAGGCCATCTGGTCCGGTGCGGGGTCGATCCAAACATGGCGCTCGGCCCTCGCCGTTTCCGCGCGCTGCACAGCGCCCTCGGGGTCCGCCTCGATGGCGGCGCGTCGGAGACGATCGCGCAGCTGTCGAGCTGTCATCCCGATGGCCGGCCCCGGTTCCGCTGAGGTGCCCACGAGGTCTGCGGCAACCCGGCGACGCACGGCCAGGGGCACCGTGTCGCTGGCCAGGAGTGCGTCGGCTCGGGCGACGTCGATACGTCCGTCCGCGAGCGCGTCCGCCACGGCAGGTGAGGCAGACAGGCCGACCGCGCGACCCGCGATCGCGCCCGCCGTGTACCGGGACGTCACGAGCGCTGCCGTGAGCTCGTGCGTCACGGCCTCGAGCGCCTGGGACGACTCGCCTCCTCGCGCCAGCAGCTCGCCGACGACCCGCGCTTGCGCGGCCGCCGCCCACGAGGCGACGTGCTGCCAATCGACCACCGCATCGACGAGCTGCTCGTCGTCCAGGTCGGCGAGCTCGGTGCCCGTCAGCGCCGCTGCCTTGGCGAGGACCAGTGCGTCGATCCCGGTTGCGTCGGCCTCCGGCCCGCGCTCCCATCCTTGGCTGGTGCTGGTGCTGGTGCTGGTGCTGGTGCTGGTGCTGGTGCTGGCGCCCGGGCCACGAGTGGCACGAGCCCCGGCAGCCCCCTCGCCGCCGGCGTGCTCGGTGTCCGGTCGATCTGTGGCCGAGGGCCGCGGTGCGTGCCGCCCCCAGCCGGTGTGATCGAGCTCGACCGCCCTCGTCAGAAGGCTGGCGAGCGCGAGGTCGAGGAGCGAGGACACTCCTCGAGGCCCGGCGGCCCTCGGGTCGAATCCGGGCACGGCGTCGGCTGCTCCGACCTCGTACTCTGATTCGAACATGTGTTCGATTCTACCGGCGGGTCGACGGAGGCACCAGACCTCCGACGAGATCTGTGGAAAAGCCTCCGGGCCGGTCTTCGCCCAGGTCGGAGGGCAACGCTCGGACAGGGCGCGACGGGCCTGCCTGCCGCGGCGCCCCGCCCGTCGTGGCGCGCCAACGCCTCGTCGGAGACCCGCCCGGACCCGGCGCCCGGACCTGGCGCCCGGACCTGGCGGCCGGACCTGGCGGCCGGACCTGGCGGCCGGACCTGGCGGCCGGACCTGGCGCCCGGACCTGGCGCCCGGACCTGGCGCCCGGACCTGCCGCCCGGACCCGCCGTTCCGACGTCGGCCCGGCGCCGTCGTCGGGCCGGGAACCCGGACCGGCGAACGCCCGGCCGCCCCGTCAGACCCCCAGCACTCGCTCGACGGCTGCATTGCGGAACACCCCGCGCGGGTCGCGGCGTGCGACGAGCTCGCGGGCGTCGTCGAACCGGGGGTACCGACCGGCGAGGGTGGCGGCGTCGAGCAGGTGGACCTTGCCCCAGTGCGGGCGCGCTCCGAAAGGCGCCAGCGCCGCCTCGATCGAGGGCAGTGCCGCCAGCACGCGCGGCTGGTCGTTGCGCCAGGTGAAGTGGATGGCGAGCGAGTCCCGCCCGTACGCCGGGCTCAGCCAGAGGTCGTCGGCGGCGACGGTCCGCAGCTCCGTCACGACGAGCGCGTCCACGAACTCCGGTGCGACGGCGCGCACCGCCCGCAGGGCGTCGACGGCGTCGGACCGGTCGACGAAGTACTCGGTCTGGATCTCGTCGCCGACGCTCGGCGTCGCGTCGAAGCGGAAGTGCGGGAGCCGTTCGTTCCACGTCCCCGCGGTGAGGTGGAACGTGGTGTTGACCTCGTCGGTGGGGACGATGAGCGGCTGCGCGAGGCCGGAGGCGCGCACGCCGAGCAGGTCGGGGACGTCGTCGTCCTCCAGGCCTTCGACGTCGGTGCGGCGCTTGACCCAGACCTGCTCGACGGCGTCGTCGACCCAGTTCGTGAACACGCTCACGCTGTACCCGGCACCTGTCACGGCGGGCAGGTCGCCGAGCAGCGCGTCCCACGGGAGGTCGCGGTAGGAGTCCTGGCGCACCAGGTAGGCCGGCTCCACCGCGAGGGTCACGCGCACGACGACGCCCAGCGCGCCCAGGGCGACGACGCTCCCGTCGAGCTCGGGGTCGCCCGCGCGGACGGTGCGGAGCGCGCCGTCGGGCCCGACGATCTCCAGCCCACGGACCGCCGTCGACAGCGAGCCGTTGGCGTCGCCCGACCCGTGCGTGCCCGTCGCGACCGCACCCGCGACCGAGATGTGGGGCAGCGAGCCCAGGTTGTGCAGGGCCCAGCCCCGTCCCGCGAGCCAGCCTGCGAGCTCGCCGTAGCGGGTGCCGCCGCCCACGGTCACCGTCCGCGCGGCCTCGTCGAGCACCGGCTCGGCGGGGATCGA
The DNA here is from genome assembly GCF_042670205.1 of Luteimicrobium sp. NPDC057192. Taxonomy (NCBI): domain Bacteria; kingdom Bacillati; phylum Actinomycetota; class Actinomycetes; order Micrococcales; genus Luteimicrobium; species Luteimicrobium sp. NPDC057192. Next base: position 76,356 of record NZ_JBHUWD010000014.1, read on the forward strand.
GGTCACGGTCACGAGGGTCCCCGACGTGTCGGGGAGGTCGTTGAAGGAGTGCCGGGTGCCGAGGGGACGTACGCGCGAGGCGTCCGCGACCGCGCGCTGGACGTCCTCGATGGTGCGCGCCTCGACGAGGGCGGTGCCGGTGATGTCGTGGTTGCCAGCCCAGTTCGCGATCTGCATGGCCCCCATCACATCACCCCGGGCACGGAACGCGTCGCGCCGTCCGACAGCACGCGTCGGGCCCCGAACGCCCAGCGCTCACCGCACGAGCGCACCGTCCGCGAAGAACGCGGTCCGCTCGTCGTCGGCGAGCCCGGCATCGAGGCGCTCGCGGATCCGGTCCTGCACGGGCGGCAGCTGCGACACGCGGCACCAGCGGGCCTCGGTGTTCTCCCCGTCGGCGGGGCGCGGCTCGCCGGACCGCCACTCCAGCCGGAACACGAAGTCGATGAACTGCACCTGGTCGCCGTTCGGGTAGACGCCCGGCTCGGTCACCCCGACGCGTGCGAGTCGCAGCGGGACGGCCTCGACGCCTGCTTCTTCCGAGACCTCCCGGACGGCCGCGTCGGCGGGGTGCTCGCCCGGGTCGACGATGCCCGTCACCGGGGTCCAGGCGCCGTTGTCGGCGCGGCGCACCATGAGGACCTCCGGGTCGGTGGTGTCCGCGTCCCGCACGACGACGGCGGTCACTCCCGTCAGCCAGAGCGGTGCGTGCCCGATCTTCTCGCGCAGGGCGAGGACGAACTCCGGTGTCGACATGCGGTCACGGTAACGGTCGGTCCCCGGTGCCGCTGGGAGAGGCGTGCGGAGACCGGACCGCTCAGACCGCCGCCGTCGCCTTCCCCGTGGACGCGAGCGCCGCCGCGACCTCCTCCTCCACGAGCGCGTGGTTGACTCCGGCGCCCGCCATGGTGCCGGCGGCGATCGCGACGGGCACGTTCGCGTAGGCCGCGACGACGTTGCCCGCGGCCCAGACGCGCGGCACGGTGGTGCGTCCGAGCAGGTCGACCGGCACCGCGCCGGGGAGCGTGCCGCCGGGGCCGCTGCCGCCGGCGGTGCGCTCCGCCCCGAGCCGCAGCAGGAGGTCGTCGCCGGGTCGTGGCTCGGGTGCCGTGAAGACGGCGTCGACGTCGAGGGTCCGGCCGTCGTCGAGCAGGAGCGCGGCCAGGCGCTCGCCGTCGGGTCCGGCGGTGCCGTCCGCGCGGACCGCGCGCCCGTCCTCGACGACGATCCCGCGGGCCTCCAGCGCGGCCCGCTCCTCGGGGGTGGGGGCGGGGGCGTCGTGCACGACGTACGTGAGCCGGTCCGACCACTGCCGGATCAGCTGCGCCTGCCCGACGCTCGCCGGACCTGTCCCGAGCACGACGAGCCGCTGGTCCCGCACCTCGTACCCGTCGCAGTAGGGGCAGTGGGCGACGCCGCGCCCCCAGAACCGCGCAAGCCCGTCGACGGCGGGCAGCTCGTCGCGCAGCCCCGTCGCGACCACGAGGTGCCGGGCGTGGTGGGTGGAGCCGTCGGTGGTCGTCACGGTGACGGTCGATCCGTCGGTCCGGGCGTCCGCGACCTCGGCGGTGCGGACCGCGCCCCCGTAGGACGCGACCTCGTCGCGGCCGTCGGCGAGCAGCCGGGCCGGGGACGTGCCGTCGCGCCCCAGCACCCCGTGCATGTGTGCCGTGAAGCGGTTGCGGGGCGCGCCCGCGTCGAGCACGAGGACGCGTCGGCGCGCCCGCCCGAGCATGAGCGCTGCAGCCAGCCCGGCGACGCCACCGCCGACGACGACGGCGTCCCAGGTCTCGTGCGCGGTGGTCGGGTCCGTGGTGGAGGGTGTCGTGGTCATGACGTCCACGGTGGTCGCTCTCAGGCTGATATGGCAACGTGCCTTGCAGTATCAGCAACATGAGGAGCGAGATGGCAGCGCACGAGCATCCGACGCCCGAGACCGGCGAGACCGACCTGCGCGAGCTGCTCGACGGCGTCGGGCCGCGCCTGCGGGACCTGCGCCGTCGGCGGGGGATGACGCTCGCCCAGGTCGCGGACGCGACCGGCGTCGGCGTCAGCACGCTGTCCCGGCTCGAGTCCGGCGGGCGCCGGCCGACCCTCGAGCTCCTCGTGCCGCTCGCCCGGACCTACCGCGTCGCGCTCGACGACCTCGTGGGCGCGCCCCCGACGGGCGACCCCCGCGTCCGGCCGCGACCCGAGCGCCGGCACGGCAACATCTACCTGCCGCTGACCCCGCACGCGTCGGGCGTCCAGGCGTACAAGGCGATCATCCCCGGCCGCGACCCCGACGCCCCCGTCAAGCTGGGCCGGCATGACGGGTACGAGTGGTGCTACGTCCTCAGCGGGCGCGTCCGCCTCGACCTCGCCGACCGCACCACGATCCTCGAGCCCGGCGAGGCCGCGGAGTTCGACACCCGCACCCCGCACGCCATCGTCAACGCCGGCCGCGAGGTCGCTGAGGTCCTGCACCTCTTCGGCCCCCAGGGCGAGCAGGTGCACGTGCGCGAGGGGTGACGCTGCGGTCGTCCGGGAAGGCGACGGCCGCGGGCCGGCGTCGTCACGCGACAGCGGGTCCGGATCGACCGCGACCGTCCCGGCGGGGACCCCCGAGCGGCGCTCGTGACGACGGCACCGTCAGGTCGACGTCGCGTCCATGGTCCGAGACCTGCGAACGAATGCCGCCATCGCGAGGAGGGACCCGACGACCGGCACGACGACGGCGAGCGCCAGCACGCCGAGGCTCGTGAGCCGCGGCCCGGCGGCTCGCACTCGGGCGACCGCGCACCCGATCCCGACGAGCCACGCCACGACGACGACCGCCTCGGCGGGCGAGAGCTCGAACACGCTCAGGCTCCTGGCTCGCCCAGGTACGCGCTGACGGTCCGCGCGGCGGCGGCGAGCGCGGCGTCCTCGTCGACGCCGGACGCTGCGTGCGCGTGCCCCCACTCGCGCCCGGAGTGCCGGACGAACGCGACGCCGTCGGGCGAGGCGAGCCAGCCGGTGGCGTCCTGGGCGGTGGTGGCGCTGCGGGTCGTGAGGTACCGGACGAGCCCGACGAGCGCGAGGTCCCACCCGATCCCGACGGCGCCGGGCCCGTAGGCGTCCCACTGGGGTGCTCGGGGGAGCAGGTGGGAGAGGGTGAGGCGGCTGTCGTCGTCGCCGCCGGACGCGGACTCCTCCCGCTCGAGCCCGACGGTCACCCAGGACGTCTCGTCGCCGAACTCCCACGTGATGCGGAACCGGTGCGGCGGCCGGCAGTCGAGGACGGTGCCGCTGGCGTTGCCCTCGAGCTGGTACCGGCCGTCGTCGGCGAGATCACCGGTGACGGGCACGAACCAGCGGCTGATGTGCTCGGCCTGCGTGACGGCGGGCCACACGGTGTCGAGGTCGTAGGGGAGCGTGATGGCGAGGACGACCTCGTCGCGCAGCGCGCCGTCGTCCTCGCGGACGTCGACGGTGCGGGCGACTGTGCCGAGCGGTCCGCCCGACGGCGTCGGCTGCTCGGATGCGGGGGCGTCGCTCATCGGGTCCTCCGGTGGTCCGCGTCGGGCGGTCGTGGCGGGCGGGAGCCCGTCCCGTTCACCGTAGCGCCGCCGGTCCCGCTCCCGCGCTGCGGCGAGGGCCTGAGAGGTCGCCGGTCAGCGCCGCCGTGCGGGCGCCCCGCCGAGCCGTTCGAGCCCGTCGCGCTCGACCCGCCGTCGCCGCAGTACGCGTCGCAGCTCGAGCCCGCCCACGACGACGGCCGTCAGCCCGACGACCGCGACGGCCAGCACGGGCCCGTGGTCTCCCACGAAGTCCTTGCTCGCCTCCATCGGCCAGACCGTGAGGGCGGCGACGGCGGCGAGCGCGATCCCGACGACGAGCGTCCGGACGACCACGCGCGGCCAGCCCGGCGGCGCGGGCGCGAGCGCGCGCTGGACGGTCCGGACGTCGTCGGCGGTCACGGCAACCCCGGTGGCCGGGTCCTCGAAGGTGTACCGGGGCGCGCCGTCGGCGAGGGTGACGTCGACGTCGCAGCGCAGGCGCGAGCCCGGGAGCGTGACCTTCACGGTGCCGTGGTCGGGGGTGAGGCGGCCGGTCGCCGCCTTCGCGTCGTAGGCGCGCAGGTGGGCGACGAGACCGATCGTCGCGTTCTTGAGCCGCGCCCGTCGGGCGGTCTGCTCGGGGCTGTAGGTCGCGGTGCGGGTGCGGGACATCTCGCTTCCTCGTGCGTCGCCCGGTGCTGCGGCGGTCCAGGCCGAGGCGTCGTCGCCGCGGCGCCGTCACGCTAGGGACGGAACGTGAAGGCACGCCGGGACGGACCTTGGTGCCGCCTGTCAGTGCAGGTCATGATGGGCGTCCGCGGCCGACGACGGGCGCGGGGACGGGGGAGTGGTGCGGGTCTGGACGGCGTCGTGGCGGGGGTGGCCGCTGGCCGCGCTCGTGGTCGCGGCAGGCTGCCTCGTGGCGGCCGGGAACTGGTGGAGCACGTGGCGCGCGTTCGTCGGCGACCCGGGCACGGCGGCCCTGGCGGACCACGCCGGGCACCGCAGCCTCCTGTACGTGGGGTGGGCGGTCGTCGCTCTCGGCGTCGCAGTGGTGCTGCGGGCGGTCCGGGAGCAGCGCCTGGGCCGGCTCGACCCCGCCCCGCCCGAGGGCGCACCATGAGCGCAGCGCACCACTGACCGCCTCAGCGCAAGGAGCCAGCCGACGATGACGTCTCTTCCCGCCCGCCCCACCACCCCTCTGCCGCCGCTGGCGCACCCGGACGTGATCGGGCGGCTCACGCTCGAGCAGAAGGCGTCGCTCGTCTCGGGCGCCGACTTCTGGCACACCCAGGGCGTGCCCGACGCCGGGATCCCGTCCGTCATGGTGACGGACGGCCCGCACGGGCTGCGCAAGCAGGGGGAGCAGTCCGACGCCGTCGGGCTGGGCGGATCGAACCCGGCGACCTGCTTCCCGCCCGCGGTGGCGCTGGCCTCGTCGTGGGACCCCGACGCCGTCCGCCGCGTGGGCGCCGCGATCGCGGACGAGGCGCGCGCCGAGCAGATCGCCGTGGTCCTCGGCCCCGGCATCAACATCAAGCGGAGCCCGCTGTGCGGGCGGAACTTCGAGTACGCGTCGGAGGACCCGTTCGTCGCGGGCGTCTTCGGCGCGGCGATGGTCGAGGGCATCCAGTCGCGCGGCGTGGGGAGCTCGCTGAAGCACTTCGCGGCGAACAACCAGGAGACGGACCGCCTGCGGGTGAGCGCCGACGTCGACGAGCGCACCCTGCGGGAGATCTACCTGCCGGCGTTCGAGCACGTCGTCACCACGCAGCAGCCGACGACCGTCATGTGCTCGTACAACAAGATCAACGGCACGTACTCGAGCCAGAACCCGTGGCTCCTCACCGACCTGCTCCGCGGCGAGTGGGGCTTCGAGGGGCTCGTCGTCTCCGACTGGGGCGCGGTCTCGGACCCGGTCGCCGCCGTCGCGGCCGGACTCGACCTGGAGATGCCGCCGTCGGGCGGCCAGGCCGTGATCGTCGACGCGGTGCGCGACGGCCGGCTCGACGAGGCCGTCCTCGACGTCGCCGCCGACCGCCTGCTGACGCTCCTCGACCGCACCGGCGACGCCCTCGCCGCCCAGGACCCGGCCCTCGACGACGAGGCGTACGCCCGCCACCACGACCTCGCCCGCGAGGTCGCACTCGGGAGCGCGGTGCTCCTCGAGAACGACGGCACCCTCCCGCTCGACCCGTCCGGGGCCGGTCGGATCGGCGTCGTCGGGGCGTTCGCGAGCGAGCCCCGCTACCAGGGCGCAGGCTCCTCGCAGGTCGTCCCGACGCGCCTCGACGACGCGCTCACCGCGATCCGCGCTGTCGCCGGCGAGGACCGCGTCGACTTCGCCCCCGGCTTCCGCCTCGACGGGACCGTCGACGAGGCGCTCGCGGACGAGGCGGTCGCCGTCGCCCGGGACGCGGACGCCGTCGTCGCGTTCCTCGGCCTGCCCGGCGTGGCCGAGTCCGAGGGCTACGACCGCACCACGATGAGCCTTCCGGACGACCAGCTCGCCCTCCTCGAGAAGCTCGTCGGGGTCAACGACAAGGTCGTCGTCGTGCTGTCGAACGGCTCGGCCGTCACCGTGACCGAGTGGCGCGACGGCACCGCCGCGATCCTCGAGGGCTGGCTCCTGGGGCAGGCGGGCGGCTCCGCGACCGCGGACCTCCTGTTCGGCGTCGCCTCGCCCAGCGGCCGGCTGACCGAGACGATCCCGCACCACCTCGAGGACACCCCGTCGTACCTCAACTTCCCGGGCGGCGACGGCCACGTCCTCTACGGCGAGGGCCTGCACGTCGGCTACCGCTACTACGACACGCTCCACGTCCCCGTGGCCTACCCGTTCGGGTACGGCCTGACCTATACGACGTTCGAGTACGGTGAGCCGAGCGCGACCCCCGCAGCCGACCGCGGCCCGAACTCCTGGGACGTCCACGTCACCGTCACCAACACCGGTGACCGCGCCGGTTCCGAGGTGGTCCAGGTCTACGTGCACGACGTCGCAGCCCGGGTCCCGCGTCCGGCTCACGAGCTGCGGGGGTTCCGCAAGGTGTCGTTGGAGCCCGGTGCCTCGGCCGACGTCCTGGTCCCGCTCGACGCCCGCGCCTTCGCGTTCTGGTCCCTGCGCGACCACCGCTGGGAGGTCGAGGCGGGGGAGTTCGTGATCGAGGTCGGCGCGTCGTCGCACGACGTCCGCGGCCGCGTGACGGTCACCTCCGACGGCGACGGCGCCGCACGCCACCTCGACGCCACGTCCACGATCGGCGAGTGGCTCACCGACCCCGTCGGTGCGCAGGTCCTGGGGGCGGCCCTCGCCGCCGCAGGCGAGGCGGGCGGGATGCTCGCGGTGGCGTCGGACCCGGGTGCCGACGCGGGCTGGGCGGAGATGGTCCGCCAGATGCCGATCGGCAAGGTCGTGAGCTTCACCGACGCGGTGACCCGTGACCAGGTCGACCAGCTCGTCGCGGCCTACGAGGCTGCCTCCGCCGCCCGCTGACCGACCCGCCCGCGGGGCCGCCCGCGAGATACCGAAGAACGGCCGAGATACCGCTGCAGACGCGGTATCTCGGCCGTTTCTCGGTATCTCGCCGCGGGGTCGGGCGGATGGAAGAACCGACGACGACGCCGACCACCAGCGTGAGCCTGTTCCGGGAACCACAACCCCTGCTACTGTCCTGCAAGTCGTTGTCGCGTTGCAGCAAGATCACCGTCGATTACCGCAACGCAGCAGACGCAGCCACCAGGACGAAGGAGTCGTGATGACACCACCAGCGGGCGCGCCGAAGCGCCCCCGGACCCGCGCCGCGGCAGGCGCGATCGCGTCGCTCGCCGCGGCGCTCGTCGTCGGGCCGGCCGGACTCCCGGCGCTCGCGGACGACACCGCACCCGCCGATACCGCACCCGCACCGGACACCACCCGCACGTTCACGCTCGTCGGCAGCCTCCAGGACGAGGCGGGCTGCGGCGCCGACTGGGACCAGACCTGCACGACCACGGACCTGCAGCCCACGGACGACCCCGACGTGTTCGCGCTGGACGTCACGCTCCCGGCCGGCAGCTACGAGTACAAGGTCGCCGTGAACCACGCCTGGGACGAGGCGTACGGGAAGGACGGCGGCCAGGACAACATCCCGGTGACGGTCGCGGGCACCACCAAGGTCCGCTTCCTCTACGACGACGCCACGCACCGCGTCGGGGTCACGCCGCTGGACCTGCGGTCGGGCTACGCCGACGACGACGCGGCGCTCGTCACCCCGCCGGTCCGGCAGGCCGGTGCGGACCAGCAGATCTACTTCGTCATGACGGACCGGTTCGCGAACGGCGACACGTCGAACGACACGGGTGGCCTGACCGGCGACAAGTACACGACGGGCTACGACCCGACGAACATGGGCTTCTACGAGGGCGGCGACCTCAAGGGCGTCGACGAGAAGCTCGACTACATCAAGGGCCTCGGCACGACGGCGATCTGGCTGACGCCGTCGTTCAAGAACAACCCGGTGCAGGGTGAGGGCGCGAACGCGTCGGCGGGTTACCACGGGTACTGGGTCACGGACTTCACGCAGATCGACCCGCACCTGGGCACCAACGACGAGCTCAAGCAGCTCATCGCGGACGCCCACGCCAAGGGGATGAAGGTCTACTTCGACATCATCGCGAACCACACCGCGGACATCATCGACAACGAGCAGGGCACGTACGACTACGTCGACACCGCGACGGCGCCGTACCAGGACGAGGACGGGAACGTCGTCGACATCACGAAGCTCGCCGGGTCGAAGGACTTCCCCGACTTCGACGCGAAGACCTCGTTCCCCCTCACCCCGAAGGTCTCGGACGACCTCAAGGACGTCAAGAAGCCGGACTGGCTGAACGACGTCACGATGTACCACAACCGCGGGAACTCGACCTACAGCGGCGAGTCCACGACCATGGGCGACTTCTCGGGCCTCGACGACCTCATGACGGAGAACCCGAAGGTCATCAGCGGCATGGAGGACATCTACGACGCGTGGGTGGACTTCGGCATCGACGGCTTCCGCATCGACACGGTGAAGAACGTCGACATGAACTTCTGGAAGGAGTGGACGACCGCGATCCAGGACCACGCGAAGGCGGTCGGCAAGGACGACTTCTTCACGTTCGGCGAGGTCTACGACGCGGACGCCACCAAGACGAGCCCGTACGTGCGCGACACGGACATGAGCTCGGTGCTGGACTTCTCGTTCCAGTCGGCGGCGTCGAGCTACGCGACGGGCGGCTCGGCGAAGAGCCTGCAGGCGCTGTTCGCGTCGGACGACTACTACACGACCGCGTCGAAGGACGCCGAGGCGCTCCCGACGTTCCTCGGCAACCACGACATGGGCCGCATCGGCTACTTCGTGCGGGGCGCCGACGACCCGCTGAAGGCCGACCTCCTGGCCCACGACCTCATGTTCCTCACGCGCGGCCAGCCGGTCGTCTACTACGGCGACGAGCAGGGGTTCGTCGGCGCGAGCGGCGACGGCAGCGACAAGAACGCGCGCCAGTCGCTGTTCGCGAGCCAGGTCCCCGAGTACGTGGACCAGAAGCTCGTGGACGGGACGGAGGCCGGCTCGCAGGACCGCTACTCCGAGACCGCGCCGGTGTACCGGGAGATCGCGGACCTCGCGGCGCTCCGCAAGGCGCACCCGGCGCTCGTCGACGGCGCGCAGGTCGAGCGGTACGCGGAGAAGGGTGCGGGCGTCTACGCGTTCAGCCGGGTCGACCCCGACCAGAAGGTCGAGGACCTGGTCGCGGTGAACAACGCCGCCGAGGAGAAGTCCGCGACCTTCACGACGCTCACCCCGGGCGCCACGTACACCGAGGTCTGGGGCGACCACGTCGGCACGACGCCGGTCACCGCGGCGGCCGACGGCACTGTCACCGTGACGGTCCCCGCGCAGGGCTCGCTCGTCCTCGAGGCGGACCGCCAGGTCGCCGCGCCCGCCGACGCAGCCGCCGTCTCCGTCGACGTCCCGCAGGCGGGCGCTCCCCTCAAGGGCGTCACGCCGGTCTCCGCGACGACCGGCGACCACTGGCAGCAGACGACGTTCTCCTACCGCGTCGTCGGGTCGGACGACTGGCACGTGCTCGGAACCTCCGAGACGACGACGCCGCGCGTCTTCGCGGACGTCTCCGCCCTGGCCACGGGCACGCTCGTCGAGTACCGGGCGGTGAGCGTCGACGCCGCGGGCCACCGCAGCGCCGCGTCGACCTACGGTGCGGTCGGCGTGACGGCGACCATCGAGGACCTCGCCCAGCAGGACACGACGATCGACTCGGTCAACGTGCCCGGCGACTTCCAGTCCGAGGTCGGCTGCAAGGCCGACTGGGACCCCGCCTGCGCGCAGACGGAGCTCACGCTCCAGCCGGGCGGCGAGTGGAGGGGGACCTTCGCGGTCCCCGCGGGCACCTACTCCTACAAGGTCGCGCTCAACGGCGGCTGGACGCTGAACTACGGCGCGGGCGGCGTGAAGGACGGCGACAACGCGACGCTCACCGTTCCCACCGACCAGAAGGTCACGTTCTGGTTCGACCCGACGACCGGCCGGTTCCAGAGCAGCATCGACAACGGCGGCCACGTGATCGTTCTCGCGGGCGACTTCCAGTCCGAGCTCGGCTGCACCGGTGACTGGTCGCCCGACTGCCTCGCCGCCTGGCTCACCGACGACGACGGCGACGGCACCTTCACGTTCGACACGGACGAGATCCTGGCGGGCGACTGGCAGACGAAGGTCGTGCACGACGGCGACTGGAACCAGTCGTACGGCGAGGGCGGCGGCGCGCAGAACATCCGGTTCACCGTGACCGACGGCGAGCACGTGTACTTCGCGTACGACGGCGCCACGCACCTCCTGACGATCTCGGACGCCCCGATCGTCGTCGGGCCGGGCGAGCCGACCGGGACCCCGACGCAGGAGCCGACCGGGACTCCGACGGACACCCCCACCGAGTCCCCGACGTCGCCCCCGACCGGCTCGCCCACGTCGCACCCGACGCACCCCACGCATCCCACCCACCCGGCGCACCCGACCCACCCGACGTCGTCGGGGACGAAGGGCACGGGCAACGGGAACGGCAAGGGTGACGGTGCCGGGAACGGGAAGGGCGACGGGCAGGACGGCGCAGGCTCCGGCCCGGCGGTGTCGCTCTCGGCGAGCCGGGTGGCGGCGGGCGGCACGCTCGACGTCCACGGCGCCGGCCTGCCGGCGGGGGCCGCCGAGGTGTGGCTGCACTCGACGCCCGTGGAGCTGGCGACGGCGACGGTCGCCGCGGACGGCGCGCTCGACCTGACGGTCACGATCCCCGCCGACGCCGAGACCGGGGCGCACACGCTCGAGGTGCTCGACGCGGACGGAACGGTCGTCGCGTCGGCGGACCTGACGGTGACCGCCGCGCCGGGCGACCTGGCGTCCACGGGCGCGGACGTCGTCCTGCTCGCGGCGCTCGGCGTGCTGCTGGTCGCTGCGGGCGCGGTGCTCCTGGTCGTGCGGAGGCGCGCGACGGCCTGACCGAGGACGACCGACCCAGCGCCGAGGAGCTGGAATCCGTTCCCAGCGGGTCCTGCGCTCCGAGGATCTCGCCTCCTCGGCGAGCGGGCTGCACCAGGACGGGGACGACGACGAGACGGCCGGGGCACCGCGAGGGTGCCC
>NZ_JBHUWD010000015.1:0-87049 GCF_042670205.1 Luteimicrobium sp. NPDC057192
CGCGTTCGCCGAGGGTGACGCTGGGTTCGCCGAGGGTGACGCCGCGTTCGCCGAGGGTGACGCTGGGTTCGCCGAGGGTGACGCCGCGTTCGCCGGCGGTGACGCTGGGTTCGCCGAGGGTGACGCCGCGTTCGCCGAGGGTGACGCTGGGTTCGCCGAGGGTGACGCCGCGTTCGCCGAGGGTGACGCTGGGTTCGCCGAGGGTGACGCCGCGTTCGCCGGCGGTGACGCTGGGTTCGCCGAGGGTGACGCCGCGTTCGCCGAGGGTGACGCTGGGTTCGCCGAGGGTGACGCCGCGTTCGCCGAGGGTGACGCTGGGTTCGCCGACGGTGACGTGTGGGCCGGTGCGCCGAGCCTCCGGATCGTGTGGGGTTCTTCGGCTCGGGGCAGCAGATTCCGGAGAGTCGCGTGCACGGCATCGCGCGCGGCGCCGAGCATGCGAGCATCCCCATGCTCGGTCGGACCCTTCTCGGTGAGTGCGTACTCTTTGCGCGACTCGCCGGGTGTGTCGCGCAAAGAGTACGCACTCACGGGAGAAGGGGGCCGGGCGCGCGCGTGGCTGATCGCATGCTCGACGGGCGTGCGGGCGGGCGAGACCACGGCCGAGCGGGTGGGTGCGGGGAGGTGGTGAAGGGCGTAAGGGAGTGCGCACGGCCCTAGGGCCGCAGCACGACAGCCCGAACCACCTGCCCGCGCCCACCCGCGCACCCGACCCCGCGGGCGTCGCACTCGGCGAACGCCCGAGCCGCACGGGGCGTCAGGTGGCGGGCGCGACGAACGAGCGCAGACCTCGCCACGCGAAGGTCGACAGGATGCTGCTGATGGTCGCGTCGTCGACGCCGCGACCGTCCCGACCGCCGTGGTCCTTCCGGCGGGCGGCGAGGCGCGCCTGCTCAGCGACCTCCGTGGCCGCGGACCGGGCGATCGCGGTGCACGTGCGCCCGAGGACGAGAGCCTGCTCGCGGTCCATGCGGCAGCGCAGGACGAGCACGTCGGCGAAGGCGTCGGCGTTGACGGCGTCGGGCCGGAGGACACGCTCGCGGACGGCGTCGTCGCGCATGACGTCCGACTCGAAGAGCAGCGCTGCGGACTGCCCGGCGTCCACGGCGAACGACACGTACGCCTCGACGACCGCCTGCACGACGTCGCCGCCGTCGAACGACACGGACGGGTCGGCGTCGCGGGCGGGCGCCAGGGCGGCGTCGACCGCGGCGACGAGCTCGGCGCCGCGCGCGTCCACGACCTCGAGGTAGAGCTCGAGCTTGGAGGGGAAGTGGCGGTACAGCACGGGCTTCGAGACGCCGGCCTCGTCGGCGAGGTCGTCCATCGAGATGTGGTGGTAGCCGTGCGCCGCGAACAGGCGCGTGGCGATGCCGAGGAGCTGGACCCGACGTGCGGCACGCGGGATCCGGTGGGTCAGCGTTGCGGTGGCGGGCACGTCGTTCCCCCCTTCGGGCCTGGCTTGCGAGCCGGTCATCGGATGGTAGAGGGCTCCGGTCGGGTGTCCAAGGGCTTGTACGCCTGGTGAGACGGCGGGCCGCTGACCTCGGTGAACGTTCCTTTCGTGGTGTCGCCGCGGCGTGGACATCTCGCCCGTGGCAGGATCCCGGCCATGTCGACAGGACCGGAAGGGCGCCGCGCGGGGACGTCGGGACGGCGCCTGCGGAGCGCGGCGCTCGTGCTCGCGCTGGGCTGCGTCATGACGGTCGCGTGGTGGAGCTGGGACGTCGAGGTCGGCGGCGGGATCTGCGGCAGCGCCTTCCACGTCCACCCGGGGAGCGGATACGCGGTCACGGGCGGGGAGATGTCCGACGACGTCCGTCGTGACCTGCGTGACGGGTGTCAGCAGGCCGGCGCGTGGCCCTGGCGGGCCGGCTGGGCGTCGCTCGGCGGGTGCGGCCTCGTCGCACTCGGGCTGGTCGCCGCCCCGCTCGTGCCGCACCCTCGCCGCGGTGAGGCTGGGTCCCCGCTGCCGTGACGTGGTGTCGGCGGCGCGTGGTGGGATGAGCCCGTGCCGCCCGCTCCCGCCGTCAGCCTCCTGCCGCCCGCACCGCTCGACCTGGGTGCCGCGGCGTCGGGCACCGGGCTCGACGGGTCGCAGACGGCGGCGCTCCAGGCCGCCGGGGAACTGGCGCCCGGGGAGGCGCTCGTCGTCCTGGGCGCGCCCGGCACGGGCAAGACGACGGTCGCCGTCGAGGCCGCCGCGCAGGCGCTCGCCCTGGGAGTAGCCCCGCACGAGGTGCTGCTCCTGGCGCCGTCGCGTCGTGCGGCGAGCTCCCTGCGCGACGTCCTGACGTACCGGGCGGCGCGGACCCTCTCGGCACCCCTCGTCCGGACCGCGGCGTCCGCGGCGTTCGCGGTGCTGTGCTCGCGCGCCGAGGCTTTCGGTGACCCGCTGCCCACCCTCGTGTCGGGCCCGGAGCAGGACCTCCTGCTGTCCGAGCTGCTGGCCGGCCACGTCGCCGGCGTCGGCGTGCCCCTGACGCTCCCGCCGGGCCTGCCCGACGACGTCCTCGGGCTGCGAGGGTTCCGCCAGGAGCTCCGCGACCTGCTGATGCGCGCGGCGGAGCACGATCTCCTGCCGTCCGAGCTCGCTGCGCTCGGCCGCCTCCACGACCGTCCCGAGTGGGAGCTCGCGGCCCAGCTCTACGACGAGTACCTCGCCGTCATGGCGCTCGGCACGGGAACCCCGGACCGGGGCGCGCGGGTCGACCCGGCGGTCGTCGTCGCCGAGGCCGCCGACGCGCTGCGCACCTGGGACGCGGACCTGCCGGGCGTGCCGCGCCCGCGCTGGCGGCTCGTCGTCGTCGACGACTACCAGGAGGCCACCGCGGCCACCGCGTCGTTCCTCGAGGTCCTGCGCGGCGACGGCGCGCGCCTCGTCCTGGTCGGCGACCCCGACGTCGCGGTGCAGACGTTCCGCGGCGCGAGCCCGGCCCTGCTCGGCCAGGCGGGCGCGCGGCCCGGCGCCGGGCCAGGGCACGTCGGCGCGTTCGACGCCCGGACGGTGCACCTGGCTGCTGCCTGGCGGCACGCCGCCCCGATACGAGACGTCGTCGCGCGGGTCGCGTCGGCCGTCCCGACGCTCGGTGCGGCGGCGCACCGGCGGGCGTCCTCGACTCCCGCGCCCGAGGACGAACCGAGCCCGCACGAGCCCTCCGTCGAGGTCGCGACGTTCGTCTCGGGAGCCGAGGAGGTCGCGCACGTCGCGCGCGTGCTGCGGGCCGAGCACCTCCTGCACGGCACGCCCTGGGAGCGCATGGCCGTCGTGGCGCGCGCCGGCGGACAGCTCGCGGCGCTTCGCCGCGGACTCCTCGCAGCCCAGGTGCCCGTCAACCTCCTGGGCTCCGACGTGCCGTTGCGCGACGAGCCCGCGGTGCGGCCGCTGCTCGCCGTCGTGGCGCTCGCCCTCGACCTCGAGGACGCGGCGGCGACGCCCGAGCCGGCCGACGGAGCCGCCACCGCGGCTGACCCGATCGTCGTGGCCGAGCTCCTCACGTCGCCGCTCGGCGGGCTCGACGTCGTCGGGCTGCGCCGCCTGCGCCGGGCGCTGCGCGCGGAAGAGCGTGCGGGCGGTGGCGGCCGGGCGTCGGACGCGCTGCTCGCGGAGGCCGTCGAGCACCCGGCTCGCGCGGCCACCCTCCCGGCCACTGTCCGCACCCCGGCCGAGCGGGTGGCGCGCGTCGTCGAGGCGGCCCGGGTGGCGTCGCGCGAGCCCGACGCCGACGCGCAGTCCGTCCTCTGGGCCGCGTGGGAGGCCACGGGGCTCGCCGACCGGTGGCAGCGCCTCGCGCTCGAGGGCGGGACGGCCGGGGCGCGCGCCGACCGCGACCTCGACGCCGTCCTCGCGCTGTTCCGCGCCGCGGAGACGTTCGTCGACCGGCTCCCGCAGGCGCCGGTCCGCGCGTTCCTCGACTACCTCGGCTCGCAGGACCTGCCCGCCGACACGCTCGCGGCCCAGGCCGTCGGCGCGGGCTCCGTGTCGGCGCTCACGCCCGCCGGCGCGGCGGGCGGCGAGTGGGACGTCGTCGTCGTGACCGGCGTGCAGGACGGCGTGTGGCCGGACCTGCGCCTGCGTGACTCGCTGCTCGGCTCGCAGGCCCTCGTCGAGCTGCTCGCACGACGCGAGGTCGGTGGCACCGAGGGCGAGACCGGGGCCGCGGCGCGCCGTGCCGTCCTCGCGGACGAGCTGCGCGCCTTCGCGGTCGCCGTCTCTCGCGCGCGGCGCCGGCTCCTCGTGACCGCCGTCGACGACGCCGACGAGCGCCCGTCCGTCTTCCTCGACCTGGTCGAGGCGCCGCCCGAGGAGGGGCGCACCCCGCGTCGCCGGGAGGCGTCGCTCGACCTGCGGGGTCTGGTCGCGTCGCTGCGGCGCCGGCTCGTCGAGGTCGAGGCGACGGGACCGCAGGCGGGAGGCGACCCGCCCGTCGCGCTGCCGCCCGACCGGGCCGCCGGGCTGCTCGCCGACCTGGCCCGCGCCGGCGTCCCCGGCGCCGACCCCGCTCACTGGTACGGCGCGGGCGACGTCACGAGCGACGCCCCGCTCCACCCGGGTGACGACCGCGTCGTCGTGTCGCCGTCGCGCGTCGAGCTCGTCGACGCGTGCGCGCTGCGGTGGGCGCTCGAGACCGCGGGCGGCACCGCGCCCGACGCGACGGTCCAGACGCTCGGCACCCTCGTCCACGCCGTCGCCGAGACCCTGCCCGACGGCGGCCACGCGGCGCTCGCGGCCGAGCTCGACCGGCGCTTCCCGGAGCTCGGGCTCAAGCCGGGCTGGCCGGCGACGCAGACGCGCCGCCGGGCCGACGCGATGGTCGAACGCCTCGCCGGGTACCTCCAGGGCCGCACGGCGCTCGCCGTCGAAGTGCCGTTCCGCGTCGACGTGGGGGAGCGCGCGACCCTGCGCGGCGTGATCGACCGCGTGGAGGCGACCGAGGATCCCGGCGCCGTGGAGGTCGTCGACCTCAAGACGGGACGCAACGCGCCGTCGAAGGCCGACACCGAGCAGCACGCCCAGCTCGGCGCCTACCAGCTCGCGGTCGAGCTCGGCGGCCTCGACGGCTCGAAGCAGCCCGAGGGCGGCCCCGGCGCCGACCTCCCCGACGGTGCTCGCCCGGCGGGGGCGCGGCTCGTCTACCTCGGCACGGGCCGGAACGCCGCGCTGCGCGACCAGCCCGCCCTCGACGACCAGCCCGACGGGGGCGCGTGGGCGGCCGAGCTCGTCGACGGCGTCGCGCGCACGATGGCCGGGTCGGCGTTCCTGGCGCAGGAGAACCGGCTGTGCGGGTCGTGCCCGGTGCGTCGCACGTGCCCCGCCCAGCCCGAGGGACGACAGGTGATCGCGTGACCGAGCAGCTCGACCGCATCCTCCCGCCCCCGGCCGTCCGCCGGCCGTACGCGGCCCTCGAGATCGCCGACGTCCTGGGCCGGCCGGCCCCGACGCCCGAGCAGGTCGCCGTGATCGAGGCCGACCCGGCCGCGCCGCTCCTCGTGATCGCGGGCGCCGGCTCGGGCAAGACGGAGACCATGGCGTCGCGCGTGGTCTGGCTGATCGCGAACGCGCACGTGCGGCCCGAGGAGGTCCTCGGTCTGACGTTCACGCGCAAGGCTGCCGGCGAGCTCGCGCTGCGCGTCCAGGACCGGCTAGCGCAGTTCGCGCGACGGACGGGCGCGGCGAGCGACGGGCTGGCGCTCCTCGACCGGCCCACCGTGTCCACGTACAACGCGTACGCGGCGGGGCTCGTGGGCGACCATGCCCTGCGGCTCGGGATCGAGCCGGGCTCCCGGCTGCTGTCCGAGGCGAGCCAGTGGCAGCTCGCGGCGGAGGTCGTGGAGTCCTGGGCGGGGGACCTCGGCACCGACGCGGCGGTGTCGTCCGTGATCGACGCCGTGCGGTCGCTGTCCGGGGCGCTCGCGGAGCACCTGCTCGAGCCCGCGGAGGCGAGGGCGCGGCTCGAGCGCCTCGCCGACGGCATCGCGGCCGTCCCGCTCGGCCGGCGCAGGACGCACTACGCCGACGTCACGAGCCTGCTCGCGAGTCTCGGCGAGCGGGGCCGCCTTCTCGACGTGGTCGCCGCGTACAGCGAGCGCAAGCGGAGGCTCGAGGCGCTCGACTTCGGCGACCAGGTCGCGATCGCGGCCCGGCTCGCCCGCGAGGTGCCCGTCGTCGGACGGCTGGAGCGCGGGCGGTACCGCGCCGTGCTGCTGGACGAGTACCAGGACACCTCGCACGCGCAGGTCGAGCTGCTCGCGGCGCTGTTCGGCGCGGGGCACGGCGTGACGGCCGTCGGCGACCCCAACCAGTCGATCTACGGGTGGCGCGGCGCGAGCGCCGGCGGCATCGGGCGCTTCCCCGAGCGGTTCCGCCTAGCGCCCACGTCCGCGAGCCCGCACGGAGCCCGCGCGCGCGTGCTCAGCCTGTCGACGTCGTGGCGCAACGACCGGGCGATCCTCGACGTGGCGAACCGGACCGCGGAGCCGCTGCGCGCGTCGTCCCAGGTGCCCGTGGACCGGCTCGCGGCTCGTCCCGGGGCAGGCGAAGGAGCGGTGCACGTGACGTTCCACGCGACGGAGGACGAGGAGGCCGCGCACCTCGCCGACGTGGTCGCTCGCGCACGCGACGAGGCGTCCGCGGCGGGCCGCCCGATGCCGTCCGCGGCGGTGCTGTGCCGTGCGCGACGCCAGTTCCTGCCCGTCGAGGCGGCGCTGCGCTCGCGCGGGATCCCGGTGGAGGTCGTCGGGCTGGGCGGGCTCCTGTCGACGCCCGAGGTCACGGACCTCGTCGCGTTCCTGCAGGTCGCGCACGACCCGTCGCGCGGCGACGCGCTCGCCCGCCTGCTCACCGGTCCGCGCGTCAACCTGGGCGCGGCCGACCTCTTCGCGCTCGCGAGCCGCGCGCGGGACCTCGCCGACGCGCAGGACCGCCGCGCGGGGCGAGCGGCCGACGGCGCCGACGGGCCCGACGCCACCTCGTCGGACGGTGGGGACCCGGCCGGCCGGGACGCGGCGCCGACCGACGGGCTCCCCGACGACGAACCGGCGATCCTCGAGGGCGACGTCGTCGACCACCGCTCGCTCGTCGACGCGCTCGACGACCTCCCGGCCCCGGGGCGCGCGGCCCGCGACGGCCGGACGCTCACCTCGGCGGCCCACGCGCGGCTCGGCTCGCTCGCGCGCGACCTGCGGGCCGTGCGCGCCCAGACGTACCTGTCCCTGCCCGAGCTCGTCACGCAGGCGGAGCGCGCGCTCGGCCTCGACATCGAGGTCGACGTGGCCGCAGCGCTGTTCGACGCGGGAGCGCAGGGCGGCAGCGAGCTCGGACGCGCGCACCTCGACGCCTTCCGCGACGTCGCCGTGGAGTTCTCCCAGTCCGCTGACACCCCGACCCTGGGCGCGTTCCTCGCGTGGCTCGGTGCCGCCCAGGCGCAGGAGGGCGGGCTCGACCTGCCGCTGCGCGACGTCGACCCCGACGCCGTCCAGGTCATCACGGTGCACGGCGCGAAGGGCCTCGAGTGGGACGTCGTCGTCGTGCCGGGGCTCGTGCAGCAGGCGTTCCCGCAGGTGCGGTTCGGCGAGGACGGCCCGACCGACTCGGGCTGGCTGACGGGCCTCGGCAACCTGCCCTACCCGCTGCGCGGCGACGCGCGCGACCTCCCGCGCCTCGCGTACGACGACGCCGAGGACGCCACCGGGCTGCGTGACGCTCTCGCTGCGTTCAAGCTCGCCTCGGGTGAGCACGAGCTCGCCGAGGAGCGGCGCCTCGCCTACGTGGCGTTCACGCGGGCCCGGCACGACCTGCACCTGTCCGGGTCGTGGTGGCGGACGGGGACGCGGCCGAGCGAGCCGTCGGTGTTCCTCACCGAGCTCGTCGAGTCGGGGGTACGGCCCGACGCGTGGGCCGACGTCCCCGAGGACGGCGCGTCGAACCCCCTCGCCGACCGGGTCCGCACCGGCTGGTGGCCCGCGGTCGCCGCCGACAGCCAGACGGCGGCGGACGGCGAGGCGGCCACCTCGGACGGCACGGACCTCGACGAAGCCCTCTCACCCGGTGTGGCGTCCGCCGGGGACGGTGCGGAGCCGGGCCCGTCGCCCGCGGTCCGCGCGGTCCGAGCCGCGGCCGCGGCGGTCCGCGACGCGGTCGCCGTCGGTGCGTCGGTGCTCGCCGCCGACCCCGCGGACGACGACGACCTCACCGCGCTCGCCCGCCTGCTGCTGGCCGAGCGCGCGACCCACGAGGCGGCCCGCGCCGAGGTGCCGTTCCCGGCGCACGTCTCGGCGTCGGGGCTCGTGGCGCTCGCCGCGGACCGGGACGCCTTCGCCCTGTCACGCCGCCGTCCGGTCCCGCGCAGGCCGTCGTCGCACGCGCGCCGAGGCACGGCGTTCCACGCGTGGGTCGAGCGGTACTTCGGTGCGGCGGCCCTGCTCGACGTCGAGGACCTGCCCGGCGCCGACGACGCCGACGTCCGCACCGACGAGCAGCTCGACGCGCTCCGGGCCACGTTCATGGGGTCCGTGTGGGCTTCGCGCGAGCCGCTCGCGATCGAGGTCGACGTCGAGACGCCGGTCGCGGGCGTCGTCGTGCGGTGCCGGATCGACGCGGTGTTCCCCGAGCGCATCGAGCCGCGGCAGGGCGAGCACGCGGGGCGTACGGGCGCCGTCGTCGTGGACTGGAAGACGGGCCGCGCCCCGCACGACGCCGAGTCGCGGCGGGCGCGCGAGGTGCAGCTCGCGGCGTACCGGCTGGCGTGGTCGCGGTGGTCGGGTCTGCCGCTCGAGGACGTCTCCGCGGCGTTCTACTACGTCGCGGACGACACCGTGGTGCGCCCGGTCGACCTGCTCGACGAGGCCGCGCTCGAGGCCCTGGTGCGCGGCGATCGTTGAGCCGCTCCGCCGCCACCGGCCCCCGGCGGGGGCGGGCCTACGACTCGCCGGCCCCCTCCTCGACGGCCTCCTCGAGCTCGTGGAGCATGTCGATGGCGTCGGCGACGACGTCGTCCTGCCCGGTGCGCACCCCGTGCAGCAGCCAGCGGACGAGCTCGAGCTCGCCCGCGAGCAGCGCGCGCTCCTCGAGGTGCGGGTCGGCGAGCTCGGTGCGGCGCAGCCGGTACGCCTCGAGGATCGAGTCGGTGGCGTCCTCGGGCGCCGCGACGAGCAGCCAGGCGAGGTCGTCCGCGGGGTCGGCGACGCGGGCGTCGGCCCACCCGGTCACGGTGCGCACGCGCGTCCCCGAGGTGAGCACCTGCTCCGGGCCGAGGTCGCCGTGCACGACGACGGGCTGGTACTTCCAGAGCGCGACGTCCTCGAGGGCGTCCTCCCAGCGGCGCAGCAGCATCGCGGGGACGTGGCCGGTCGCGGCGGCGTCGTCGAGCTCGGCGAGCCGGCGGTCGCGGTACTCGTCGGCGGTGTAGACGGGCAGCCCGGCGTCGGCGACGACGCTCACCGGCAGCTCGTGGATCGCGGCGACGACGCGGCCGAGGTCGGCGGCGAGGCCCGGGCCGGGGCCGAGGCGCTCGAGCTCGAGCGCCGCCCCGTCGAGCGCGGCGTGCACGACGGCGCGCCCGCCCTCGGGCAGGCGCGCGTACCCGCGGGGCGCGGGGACCGCGAACGGCAGGACGCCGGCCTCGACGTACGGCACGAGCCGGGCGAGCAGCGCGACCTCGGCCTCGAGCGACGCGCCCGCCCCCACGGTCCGGGGGGCGCGCACGACCCAGCGGGCGCCGTCCTCGTCGGTGACGACGGCGACGTCGAAGTCTCCGCGGTCGCGCACCGGCTCGACGGTCACCGCCTGCAGCCCACGCACCGCCTGGGTGGAGAGCGCAGCGAGGACGAAGGGCGAGCGGGTCACCCGCCCACGGTAGCGGGCGCGGGGGGACGCGCGGGGATCGACCCGCGGCGCGGCTACGGTGGGCGGGTGACCGACCTGCCGTCCGTGCTCCCGCTCGCCACCCCGCTGGCCCGGAGCGCCGAGCGCCGGGCCCTTCCCGGCGAGCTCGCCCGTTCCCTCGCCGACGACGCGACCCGTGTCCTCCTCGTGCATCGCGCGCAGGTGCCGGTGTCCACGGCCGACGGCGCGGCGCCCGTCGACGACGCCGGCTGGGGCGCAGGTCCGCAGGCCGCCGCCACCGAGCGGCTCGACCTCCTGCCGGCGTCCGCCGTCCGGGACGACGCGTTCGGGGCCCCCGACGCCGCCCAGCCCGTCGCGCGCTGGCTCCTGCTGGGCGAGCTCGACGGCGCGACCGTACTGGCGCTCGTCGTCCCGGACGCCGCGGACGCGACGGCTCCCGGCATCGAGGGCATCGCGCCGCAGGACGCGTGGTCGGGCCTGCTGCGTGAGCGGCGCTGGCGGACGGTCCGTGAGGCCGCCGTGACCGTGCCCGCCGACGAGGCGGCGCTCGCCGCCGAGGCGACCGCCCTCGCGCAGTGGCACGAGCGCAGCCCCCGTTGCCCGCACTGCGGCGAGCCGACCGTCGTCACCGACGCCGGCTGGGTCCGGCGCTGCGAGGCCGAGGGCCTCCAGCACTTCCCGCGCACGGATCCCGCGGTGATCATGGCCGTCGTCGACGACGGCGACCGGCTGCTGCTCGGCCGGTCGACCGCGTGGCCCGAGGGCCGGTTCTCGACGCTCGCGGGGTTCGTCGAGCCGGGGGAGTCCGCCGAGGAGGCGGTGCGCCGCGAGGTCCGTGAGGAGTCCGGCGTGGACGTCGGCGAGGTCGTCTTCCGGGCGAGCCAGCCGTGGCCCTTCCCGTCGTCCCTCATGCTCGGCTTCCGGGCGCGCGCCCGCTCGACGGCGCTCCACCCGGACGGCACGGAGCTCGCGGAGCTGCGCTGGGTCACGCGCGACGAGCTGCGGGACCAGGTGACGGCCGGAGCGTTGCTGCCGCCGGGGCGCGTGTCGATCGCGAGGGCGCTGATCGAGGAGTGGTTCGGTGGCCCGCTGCCGAGCCCGCTCGTCGGCGAGCGCCGGTGACCGCGCCGAGGGCCGAGCCGTCGGCCGTGGCGACCGACCTCGCGACGCCCTTCGACCGCTCGGAGCGCCAGATCTGGCGCGGCTCCGCGGACGCCTACGCCCGGTCGTTCGCGCACCTGTGCGCGCACCTGGCCCCCGACCTGCTCGACGCCGTGCTCGCGGACGGGGACCGGACGCCTCGGCTGCTCGACGTGGGCACGGGCACCGGCACGGTCGCGCTCGGAGCGCACGAGCGCGGCGCGGACGTGGTGGCGTGCGACGCGGACCCGGGGATGGTCGCGGCGGCCGTCGCTTCGGCCGGGGTTGGCGGTGCGCCGCGCCTGCCGGGGGTCGTCGCCGCGCTCCCCGCGCTGCCGTTCGCGGACGGGTCGTTCGACGCCGTCACGGCGGGCTTCGTGCTCAACCACGTGGGGCGCCCGCGCGCCGCGGCCACGGAGCTGGCGCGCGTCGTCCGGCCGGGCGGGCGCGTCGCGGCGACGATCTGGGCGGCTCCTCCGGCGGCGGGCCAGACGCTCGTCGGCCGAGCTCTCGCGGCGGCCGGCATCGAGCGACCCGCGAGCTTCCCGGCGCTCGACCGCGACGACGACTTCCCCCGCACCGTGGACGGCCTCGCCGAGGTGCTGCGGGGCGCCGGGCTGGTGGACGTCGTCGTCGAGGAGCGCCGCTGGGAGCACCGGGTGGACGCGGACACGTGGTGGGCGGGGCCGGCGTCGGGGGTCGCGACGACCGGCAAGACGCTCACGAGCGCAGCGCCGGAGGCGCAGGCGTCGGCGCGCGCGCACTTCGAACGGCTCGCGGACGAGCTGCGCGCCGACGACGGGCTGCTCGCGCTCCCGCACGTCGCGCTGCTCGGGTACGGGCAGCGGCTGCACGGCTGACGCGGTCGCCGCCGCGGCCCGTCAGAGGCGCGAACGGACCTCGGCGAGGCTCGGGTTCGTGGCCGCGGTGCCGTCCGGGAAGACGACCGTCGGGACGACCTGGTTGCCGTCGTTGATCTGCTCGACGTACGACGCCGTCTCCGGCTGCTGCTCGATGTCGACGACCGTGTAACCGATGCCCGCGGAGTCGAGCTGGGTCTTGAGGCGGCGGCAGTAGCCGCACCACGTCGTCGAGTACATGACGACGGTCCCGGGCTCGGGCAGGACGGGGGAGACGGCGGTCTCGGTCACGGAGCAACTCCTCAGCTGGTGCACGTCGAGCGCGGCAACACCCGCGCCAACCCCGTACAACGCCCACCCACCCAGGGTTCTTCCCGACTGCCCGGGCCGGGAGCCCGACCGTCCGGCCCCGGCTGCCGGCCGCCTGGGGACGAGCGCCGCGCCTGTCACCCGCGGCTGCGAGAATCGCAGGCGATGTCCACGTCCACGACTCCCGGCCCCGTCTCTCGCCCCGACGCCGCACCTGCGCCACCCCGCACCGCCGACGCCATCCTCGACGCGCTCGACCCCGAGCAGCGCGACGTCGCGGTCACGCTGCAGGGACCGGTGTGCGTCCTGGCCGGTGCAGGCACGGGCAAGACGCGCGCGATCACGCACCGCATCGCGTACGGGGTGCGCACGGGCGTGTACTCGCCGACCAGCGTCCTCGCGGTGACCTTCACGGCGCGCGCCGCGGGCGAGATGCGCACACGGCTGCGCCAGCTCGGCGTCCAGGGCGTCCAGGCCCGCACGTTCCACGCCGCCGCCCTCCGGCAGCTCGGGTACTTCTGGCCGCGCGTCGTCGGCGGGGCGCCGCCGCGGATCCTCGAGTACAAGGCGCCCGCGGTGGGCGAGGCCGCCCGCCGTCTGGGCGTCGCGGTCGACCGCGTGGCCGTCCGCGACCTCTCGTCGGAGATCGAGTGGGCCAAGGTCTCGCTCGTCACCGCGGAGGACTACGAGCGCGCGTGCGCCGCGGTCGACAGGGAGACGCCCGCCGGCTACGACGCGACCACGATCGCCCGCCTGATCGCCTCCTACGAGGAGGTCAAGACCGAGCGCGGCGTGATCGACTTCGAGGACGTCCTCCTCCTGCTCGGCGAGATGCTGCGCTCCACGCCGGCCGTCGCGGACGAGGTCCGACGCCAGTACCGGCACTTCGTCGTCGACGAGTACCAGGACGTCTCACCGCTGCAGCAGTTCCTGCTCGACCAGTGGCTGGGCGGCCGCAAGGAGCTGTGCGTCGTCGGCGACCCGAGCCAGACCATCTACTCGTTCACCGGCGCGACGCCGCACCACCTGCTGACCTTCTCCAAGACCTATCCGGAGGCGCACGTCCTGCGCCTCGTTCGCGACTACCGCTCGACGCCCGAGGTCGTGACGCTCGCCAACCGGCTCCTCGCGAGTACCGGTCGGCGCCGCGGCCCGGGCGCGCCCCTCGAGCTGATCGCGCAGCGCCCGTCCGGCCCGCCGGTCGCCTACACCGCCTACGACGACGACGAGTCCGAGGCCGCGGGCATCGCCGCCCGGGTGGGGCGTCTCGTCGCCCAGGGCGTGCCGGTCTCCGAGATCGCCGTGCTCTACCGGACGAACGCGCAGTCCGAGGCGTTCGAGCAGGCCCTCGCCGACGCCGGCATCGGCTACCTCGTCCGCGGCGGAGCCCGGTTCTTCGAGCGCAAGGAGGTCCGCGACGCGATCGTCCTCCTGCGCGGCGCCGCGCGGTCCGCCGACCCCGACCAACCCATGCCCGAGGCCGTGCGCGACGTCCTCATCACGGTCGGCTGGGCGCCCCAGCCCCCGGCCGCGCGCGGCGCCGTCCGCGAGCGCTGGGACGCGATGCAGGCCCTCGTGGCGCTCGCGGACGACCTGCCCGACGGTGCGACGCTCTCGGACCTCGTCGCCGAGCTCGACGAGCGCGCCTCCGCGCAGCACGCCCCCACGGTCGAGGGCGTCACGCTCGCGTCCCTGCACGCGGCGAAGGGCCTCGAGTGGGACGCGGTGTTCCTCGCGGGGATGAGCGAGGGCCTCATGCCCATCTCGCTCGCCGAGACCGACGACGCCGTCGCCGAGGAGCGGCGGCTCCTGTACGTCGGGATCACGCGGGCGCGCGAGCGGCTCGAGCTGTCGTTCGCGCGGTCGCGCCACCCGGGCGGTCGGGCGACGCGCAAGCGGACCCGCTTCCTCGACGGACTGTGGCCCGACGACCCGGCCGACCGGCAGCGCCGGGCGCGCGGCACGGGGTCCCGGACGGGCGGCGGCCGCGGCGGGCGCGCGGGAGTCCAGCTCACGGGCGAGTACGACCAGGCGCTGTTCGAGGCGCTGCGCGAGTGGCGCTCGGGCGTGGCGCGGGAGATCGACAAGCCGGCGTTCACGGTGCTCGTCGACTCGACGCTCGCCGAGATCGCGGAGTCGCGGCCGACGTCGGTCGCGGAGCTGGCGCGGGTCAACGGCATCGGGCCCGCGAAGATCGACCGCTACGGTGCGACGCTGCTCGAGCTCGTGCGCGCCGCGGCCGGGCCGTCGTGACGGGCCGGGTCGGGTTCGTCCGCGCGCGTCCGGTTGCCCGGGACGAGCCGCGTTCGCAGCGGAGAAAAACTTCTCGAGAACTCGTCCGTTAATAAGTTGTGCGCGCTGTGTGACGGGGCGTACGGTCGACGAGTCCGATGCCCGAGGGTGTCGTGCGGAACACCTCCGCACGGTGCCGAACGAGAGAGGAGGTGGGTGCACCGATGAACATCACGATGATCGAGATCATGGCTCCGAAGACCGGCTTTGCGCAGTCTGCGGGCTACAGCTCTGTCTCCACGCGTTCCCGGAAGCGCGGGACGCGCGGCGATCTCCCCGCACCCAGCTCCGTACCCTGGACATCCTTGTAGGTCGAACCGACCGAACAGCCTCCAGGCCGCGGAGCCCCGACAAGGATCCGCGGCCTTTCTCATGGGACCGGCGCCACCGGCGCCGTACCGAGGCCCTCCGGGTCCCTGTCGAAGCAGTCACACAAGCAACGACAGGACGAAACTGGAGGACATCGTGCGGCTCACGACGCTGCTCGACTCGATCCCGCAGGGCGGTTCCGGACCGTGGAACCCCGCCCCCGACACCCTCGCCCCGACCATGTCCGAGGCCGTCGGAGGCACGGCTGCCGAGTTCGACCGCATCCTCGCCGAGATCCTGCCCTGCCGTACGAACGACGCCGAGCTCTGGTTCGCCGAGCGCCAGGCCGACGTCGAGCGCGCGAAGGCGCTGTGCCACGACTGCCCGCTCATCGAGGGCTGCCTGGCGGGCGCCGTCGAGCGCCGGGAGCCGTGGGGCGTGTGGGGCGGTCAGGTCTTCGTGGACGGCGTGGTCGTCGCCACGAAGCGTGGGCGCGGCCGGCCTCGGAAGGTGCAGCCGGCCCAGGCCGCCTGAGCCTCGACCGGCGAGGACTCGAGGTCGAGGACCGGACCAGAGGATCGAGATCACATCTCAAGACCGTGGCACCCGCATCGTGGATGCGGGTGCCACTGTCGTACCCGGGGGACGGCGGCGGGCAGCCGGACCTCGAGTGTCGCGGTCGCGGTCGTCGTCGGCACGCCGTCGAGGTGGGCGAGGACCTGGCCGGCGGCGAGGGCCGCGGCCGTGGTCGCCGTGACGGTCTCCTCGGGGGCCGCCGCCCCGTCGTAGCGCTGCCGCAGCTGCACCGCCATCGTCGGCCAGCGGGAGTCGGCGTCGCGGCGGTGCAGGTCCACGCACCGCAGGCACGGGCCCTGCCCCGGCACCACGAGCGGCCCGACGACGGCGCCGGCCTCCTCCAGCACGACCGCGAGGTGGTGCGTGCCCGCGCCGACGAGGCGGGTGGCGCGAGCGACGTCTGGCGCGCGGTGCGTGACGAGGACGACGAGGTCCGGCTCGACCGACCCGGCCGCCGAGCCGGTGCGCACGCACGTGGCCGGCGAGCTGGACGCGACGTGGGCGGCGACCGACGCGTCGCGACGCCGGCCCACGTCGGCGAGCGTGAGCCCGCCCACCCCGACGTCCGTCCCGAGCACCGGGCGCGCGTCCTGCAGCAGCAGCGTCCCGACCCCGGCCGCCGCGAGCGACTGGGCGAGCGCCGCACCGGTGCGCCCGACGCCGGAGACGAGGACCGCGCGTCGGGCGCGGCGCTCGAGCACCGCGAGGCCGTGCGCGGCGTGCACGGCGCCGAGCGCCGGCGCGTCACCCGCACCCGCGCCGGGCGCCGTCACGCGGGCCGACCGGCGGGGGCCGACGGTCACCCCGGCCCGGTCGAGGACCGCGACGAGCTCGCGCGCGCGTCCGCGGTCGACCCCGGCTCGGGCCGCCGCCGGTAGCAGCGGCTTGTCGCCCGACGACGACAACCACCGGGTCTCGTGCGCCGCGAGGCCCTCGAGCCGCACGGCGCTGCGGGGGTCGGAGCCGAGCTGGAGCTCGCCCGTCGAGCGCCACAGCACCTCGAGGCCGGGGCGCAGGCGCAGCCGGTCGAGCCGGCCGGTGCTCGGCCTGGTGCGGGCGGTGCTGGTGGTCATGGCGACCTCCGGAATGGGCGGCAGGTGCCGCCCACCGTGGCACGTCCGCGTCACACGTGGGGCGTCGTCCACAGGGGTGCGTGCGGGCGTTCCCGCAGGCCCCGGCCGCGCCGCGCCCGACGTGGTCCTTTCGCCCGAGGTCAAGGGCGGTTATGGTCGGGACGTGGCCGACGTCACGCGCACGGTCGAGGTGCGACGCAGCCGGCGGCGGGTGAGCACGGTCAGCGCGTACCGCGACGGCGAGCGGACGATCGTGGCTATCCCGGCGCGCTTCTCGCGCGCCCAGGAGCGCGAGTGGGTCGAACGGATGTTGGCCCGGCTCGAGGAGAAGGAGCAGCGTCGCCGCCCGTCCGACGGGCAGCTGCTGCAGCGGGCGACCGAGCTGTCGGAGCGCTACCTGGAGGGGCGCGCCCACCCGTCGAGCGTGCGGTGGTCGACCAACCAGGGCCGGCGGTGGGGTTCGTGCACCCTGCTCGACGGCTCCATCCGGATCTCGGACCGCGTGCAGGGCATGCCGGGCTGGGTCCTCGACTACGTCCTCCTGCACGAGCTCGCGCACCTGCTGCACGCGGGGCACGGGCCCGAGTTCTGGGAGCTGCTCGAGGCGTACCCGCGCACCGAGCGGGCGCGCGGGTACCTCGAGGGCGTGACCTTCGGGAAGTCGTCCTGACGCGAGGCCCTCAGGCCTTCGGCTCGTCCTCGCCGGGCGCCTGCGCCCCGTCGTCGCCCGGAGCGCCGTCTCCCAGGATCTCGGCGAGCGCCGCGTCGAGGTCCGCGGACGACTCGGCCGCCTCGGTGCGCCGCGAGGCGTAGCCGGCGGGGTCGTCGAGGTCCTCGGCGGTGGGCAGCAGGTCGGGGTGGTCCCAGATGTGGTCGCGAGCCGCGGGCCCGCTGTCGGCACCGATGCGCGCCCACAGCGCGGCCGCGTCGCGCGACCGCCGGGGTCGCAGCTCGAGGCCGACGAGCGTCGCGAAGGTCTGTTCCGCGGGGCCGCCGGCGGCGCGTCGACGGCGGAGCATCTCGCGCAGCGGCACGGCGTGGGGGAGCTGCGGGAGCGCGGCCGTCGCGGTGACCTCGTCGACCCAGCCCTCGACGAGCGCCAGGGTCGTCTCGAGCCGCGCGAGCGTGGCCGTCTGCTCGGGCGTGTGCTGCGGGCTGAACACCCCGCCGCCCGAGAGCGCGCCGCGCAGCGCGTCCATGTCGGACAGGTCGACGTCCGCGACCTTCTCCTCGAGCGCCTGGAGGTCGATCGTGATCCCGCGGGCGTACGCCTCGACGAGGCCGAGGAGGTGGGCGCGGAGCCACGGGACGTGCGTGAAGAGGCGTGCGTGCGCGGCCTCGCGCAGCGCGAGGAACAGGCGGACCTCCTCGAGCGGCGCGTCGAGGCCCTCGGTGAACTCCGTGACGTTGCGCGGGAGCAGCACGGTCAGCGGGTCGGAGACCAGGGGGAGGCCGATGTCGGTCGCGCCGAAGACCTCGCGGGACAGCGTGCCGGCCGCCTGGCCGACCTGCATCCCGAACATCGCGCTGCCCATCGACCGCATCATGGTCGCGGGGTCGAGGCCGGAGAGCCCGCTCAGAGCGCCCGCGGGGAGGCCGGGCAGGTCAAGGCCGGGCAGCCCGGGCGCGCCCTCGGGCAGGTCGCCGAGCTGGTCGGCGAGGATCCCGGAGAGGGCGTCGGCCATCGACGCCGCCACGGGGGCCGCGAGCGCGTTCCACGCGGGCAGCGTCCGCTCGACCCACTCGGACCGGCTCCAGGCGGCGCGCGTCCCGCCCGCGGGCGGGAGCTCGGTCGCGGTGTCGAGCCACAGGTCGGCCACGGTCAGCGCGTCGACGACGGCGCGTGCCTCGCCCGCGGTGACCACCGGGTCGCCGCCGGTCACCGCGACCTGGCGGGCGACGTCGTGCGCGAGGTCCGTGTTGACGGGGCCCGTGCCCGGCTGCGTGAGCATGCGCTGGACGCGCTCGAGGATGGGCCCGAGGAGCTGCGGGTTGGCCGCCAGCTCGCTGTTCGCGCCGAGCGCCTCGGGGTCGAAGCCGTGGGCGCGCAGCTCGCGCATCGCCTCGTCCGCGTCGGCGCCGAAGACGGAGCGCAGGAGCTCCTCCCAGCCCGACCGGTCGGGCGAACCGCCGCGCGCGGCGTCGTCGGGCAGATCGGTCATGACTCCTCCTGGGAAGGTCCGCGGTTGCGCCTGACCCCGGTGTTACCTTGGTCATATCTGGCCGTCAGGGCAGGTCGTGGATGCAGCTGCCGGCGGCCTCGGTGCTTTTCACCGTAGCCGCTGCGGGGGTCGGAAGGGTGGTGGTGCGGCGTGCCGGACGCCGGACTTCGCTCTCAGCGCAGCCCGCGCCCCGCACCCGCTCCGGACGCCGGGACGAGCCGTGACCGCGTCGTCGTCGTGGGTGACGGCAGCCTCGCCGAGCGGGTCGCCGTGGGCCTGGGCGCGACGCACGTCCCTGAGCTCCCCGACGACCCCTCGGACCTCCTGCGCGACGCCGGCGCGCTCGTCGCCGTCGCGCACACGGCGGACTTCGCGCTCGAGACGACGGAACGGAACCGGCGCGAGCGCCTCGTCGAGCAAGCCCGCCGGGCTGCCCGCGCGGTGGTCGCCCACGGGCTGCACGGCGTCGTCGTGAGCTCCGCGATGGTGTGCGGCGCCTCGCCGGGCCGAACCGTCATCCGCGACGACGACCCGCGCGACGAGGTCGCGTCGACGTCGCCCGGCGTCGTCGGGCGGATCGCCGCGTTCGAGCGGGCGTTCGAGGCCGAGCTGACCACGGCAGAGGGCGGCCGGCACCGCTCGTCGGTCCTGCGGTGCGCGGCCGTCGTCGGGCCCGGCGTCGACACGCTCGTCACCCGGCACTTCGAGGCCCCACGCCTGCTCGTGGTCCGCGACGCCGCGCGCGAGTGGCAGCTCCTCCACGTCGACGACCTCGTCTCGGCCGTCCGCACGACGCTCGTGCAGGGGCTCACGGGCGTGCTGACCGTCGGCCCGGTGCACGACGACGGCACGCCCGACGCGCTCACGTCGGCCGAGGTCGCGGACCTCGCGGGCAAGCGCCTGCTCACGCTGCCGGCGTCGACGGCGTTCGCGCTCGCCGAGAGCCTGCACCGGGTGGGTGCGGTGCCGGCGCCGCCGGACGAGCTCGCGTTCGCTGTCTACCCCTGGACCGTCGACCCCGCGCGCCTCGTCGCCGCGGGGTGGCGGTCGTCGTGGACGACCGCGCGAGGCGTGGGCGCGCTCGTCGAGGGGCTGCGGTCGGGCCTGACGCTCGCGGGACGGCGCGTGGGGGCGCGCGACGCGGCCGCGCTCGGGGCGGCCGGGGCGGCCGTCGCGCTGCTCGGCACCGCCGCGGTGTGGCGCCAGGCGCGCGGGCACGGCCACCGATGACGGGTGCTACGGCCCGCCGGTTCGCTTCCTCCCAGGTTTCTCCGACAGGATGTCCCCTGTGTCCGGACCGATGAGCCCGCAGGGGGGCGCCAGCCCGTCCTGGGACGGCGCGTCCGGCCGTGCGCCCGAGGCTCCACCCGGGCCCGTCGTGACCCCGCGCACCCGGACCCTGTCGTGGGCCGGGCTCCTCACCGTCGTCCTGCTCGCCGTGCTCGTGTTCCTGCCGGCGCCCTTCGTCGTCAACAGCCCCGGTCCCACGTTCGACACGCTCGGGACCTCCGGCGGCAAGCCGGTCCTCCAGGTCTCGGGCGCGAAGACCTACCCGACGACGGGCGAGCTCCGGCTCGTCACGGTCCTCGAGGCGGGCGGGCCGGGATTCGCGGTCACGCTCGACCAGGCGGTCGAGGGCTGGCTCCGCAAGGACACCGTGATCCTGCCGCGCGACCTGGTGTTCCCCCCGGGGACGACCCAGGAGCAGGAGCAGCAGGAGTCCCACCAGCAGATGGTCTCCTCGCAGGAGTCGGCGACGGTCGCCGCCCTGACCGAGGTGGGCTACGAGGTTCCCGCGAAGCTGACGATCGTCGGCGCGGTGCCCGGCTCGGGCGCCGAGGGCGTCGTCGAGAAGGGCGACGTCGTCACGACGTTCGACGGCGCGAAGGTCACGACGTACACGGGTCTGCTCAAGGCCCTGGACGACACCACGCCCGGCGCCACCGTGACGCTCGGGGTCACGCGCGACGGCGCGAGCAAGGACCTCGCGGTCCGGACGTCGCGGGGGAGCGACGGCAACGCCCAGCTCGGCGTCTACATCGACCCGACGTTCGACTTCCCGGTCGACGTCACGATCAACCTCGCCAACGTGGGCGGGCCGAGCGCGGGCCTCATGTTCTCGCTGGGGATCGTCGACAAGCTCACCCCGGACGACCTCGCGAAGGGCAAGGCCGTCGCCGGCACGGGGACCATCGACGTCGACGGGACCGTCGGCGCGATCGGTGGCATCCGTCAGAAGATGGTCGGCGCCCGGCGCGACGGCGCGACCTGGTTCCTCGCCCCCAAGACGAACTGCGACGAGGTCGTCGGCTACGTGCCGGACGGCATGCACGTGATCGCCGTCGGGACGCTGCACGAGGCCCGCGAGGACCTGCGCTCGATCAAGAACGGCACCGCCTCCGGGCTCCCCACCTGCCAGGGACCCTGACCTTCTACCGCCCCCGGGCCCCGGACGCCGCGGACCGGTCGTTCCGACCCGTCCCGATCCGTCCACCTGTGGGAGCCTGAGGGCAGCCGCACGAGACCCCGCGTCCCAGCCATCCGAAGAGGTCGCCTTGTCCTTCGCCTCGTCCCCGTCCCAACCGCGCCGGCCTGCGTCCGGCGCCCGCACCCGCCGGCGCAGCCCCCTGCTGATCACGCTCCTCGTCCTCGTGGCGGTCGTCGTGGTCGTCGTGGTGGCGTCCCAGCTCGGCACCGAGGTGCTCTGGTTCAACCAGCTCGGCTTCGGCCGCGTGCTGCTGACCGAGTGGAGCACCCGGCTCGTCCTGTTCGTCCTCGGGTTCCTCGTCATGGCGGGCGGCGTCTACGCGTCGATTGCGGTCGCGTACCGCAACCGCCCGCTGTACGCGCCGAGCACGCCCGAACAGGCGACCCTCGACCAGTACCGCGAGGCGATCGAGCCGCTGCGCCGCGTCGTCACGATCGGCCTGCCGATCCTGCTCGGCCTGTTCGCGGGCGCCTCCGCCGCCGGCGCATGGAAGAAGGTGCAGCTCGCGCTGCACTCCCAGCCCTTCGGCACCAAGGACCCGCAGTTCCACCTGGACCTCGGGTTCTACGTCTTCTCGCTGCCGTTCTGGCGATTCGTCGTGGGCTTCCTGGTCGCCGTCATCATCGTCTCGGGCCTCGTGGCGATCGTCACCCACTACCTCTACGGCGGGATCCGCGTCGGCGCGGCGGCCGGCGGCCGCCTGGCGACGACGCGCGCCGCGCGCGTCCAGCTCTCGTTGACGGCCGCCGCCCTGCTGCTGTCGATGGCCGCGAACTACTGGCTCGACCGGTACTCGCTGCTCACCAAGAACGGCACCGACTTCGCGGGGGCCGGGTACACGGACGTCAACGCGGTCCTCCCGTCCAAGCTCATCCTCGCCGGGATCGCGGTGCTCGTGGCCGTCATCTTCGTCGTGACGGCGTTCCGCGGGGACTGGCGGCTGCCGGTCATCGGCGTCGGGCTCATGGTCGTCGCCGCGATCGCCATCGGGGGCATCTACCCGGCGGTCGTGCAGCGCTTCACGGTCAACCCGAACGAGCAGGCCAAGGAGTCGCCGTACATCCAACGGAACATCGACGCCACCAAGACGGCCTTCGGGCTCGACGACGTCGACGACCAGCAGTACAAGGCGACGACGACGGCGCAGAAGGGCGCGCTCAAGGAGGACTCGCAGACCACCGCGCAGATCCGCCTGCTCGACCCGCAGATCGTCAGCCCGTCGTTCCGCCAGCTCCAGCAGAACAAGCAGTACTACGACTTCCCCGACACGCTCGCGGTCGACAAGTACACGATCGACGGGAAGAGCCAGGACACGGTCATCGCGGCCCGCGAGCTCAACCTCGCCGGCCTGGGCGCGGACCAGCAGAACTGGACCAATGAGCACACCGTGTACACGCACGGCTACGGCGTCGTCGCCGCCTACGGCAACACGACGACGTCCGACGGGCAGCCGGCCTTCTTCGAGCGCGACATCCCGTCCGTCGGTGCGCTGGGCGCCTACGAGCCGCGCATCTACTTCGGTCAGAACCTGCCGGGCTACTCGGTCGTCGGTGCGCCGAAGGGCACGCAGCCGTGGGAGCTGGACTACCCGGACGACTCGTCGAAGGGGCAGGTCAACTACACCTACACGGGTGACGGTGGCCCGTCCATCGGCAACTTCGCGTCCAAGGTCGCGTACGCGATCAAGTTCGGCGACGAGCAGCTCCTCTTCTCCGACCGTGTCACGTCCGACTCGCAGATCCTCTACGACCGCGACCCGCGCGAACGCGTCCAGAAGGTCGCGCCGTACCTGACGCTCGACGGCCGGGTGTACCCGGCGGTCGTCGCGGGGCGTGTGGTCTGGATGGTCGACGGGTACACGACGTCGAACGGCTACCCGTACTCGACGGGCACCGCGCTCGACTCGGCGACGGCGGACGCGCTGACGCAGCGGTCCGACGTGATCGCTGCGCTCGCGCCGCAGGAGGTCAACTACATCCGGAACTCGGTGAAGGCGACCGTCGACGCGTACACGGGCAAGGTCACGCTCTACGCGTTCGACGAGACGGACCCCGTCCTGAAGGCGTGGCAGTCGATCTTCCCGAACACCGTCGAGCCGATGTCGCAGATCTCCGGCGCGCTCATGAGCCACGTGCGCTACCCGGAGGACCTCTTCAAGGTCCAGCGGACCCTGCTGTCCCGGTACCACGTCGACGACGCGTCGCGCTTCTTCCTCGGGCAGGACTTCTGGAGCGTGCCGAAGGACCCGACGGTCTCGACGAGCACCGGGGTCTCCGCCCCGCTCCAGCCGCCGTACTACCTGACGCTGCAGATGCCGGACCAGGATGCGCCGTCGTTCTCGCTCACCTCGGCGTTCGTGCCGGGCGGCAACACCGACAGACAGATCCTCACCGGGTTCCTGGCGGTCGACGCCGACGCGGGGAGCGAGGACGGCAAGGTGGCGTCGGGCTACGGCAAGCTCCGGCTCCTCGAGCTGCCGCGCAACGCGACCGTCCCCGGGCCGGGTCAGGTGCAGAACAACTTCAACACCAACGCGTCGGTCTCGGAGCAGGTCGGGCAGTTCCAGCGGTCGAACGCGCAGGTGCTGCAGGGCAACCTGCTGACGCTGCCCGTCGGTGGAGGCCTGCTCTACGTGCAGCCGATGTACCTCAAGTCGACCGGCGACACGTCGTTCCCGCTGCTCCGCAAGGTGCTGGTGGGCTTCGGTGACCAGGTCGGCTTCGCCGACACCCTCGACGAAGCGCTCAACCAGGTGTTCAAGGGCAACTCGGGCACCAGCGCCGACGACAGCAACAAGGGCACCGGAGGGACGGGGGAGAGCTCCGGTTCCGGCGGGTCGGAGGGCCCGGGCGGGACCGAGGGTTCCGGCGGCTCGGGCTCGGCGAGCTCGGGCGCCCAAGCCGACCTGGACCGCGCCCTCGCCGACGCCAACCAGGCGATCCAGGACGGTCAGAAGGCGCTCACGGCGGGAGACTTCGCGGGCTACGGAGCGGCGCAGAAGCGGCTGCAGACGGCGCTCGAGGCAGCCACGGCCGCCTCCGAGAAGCTGGACGGGTCGGGCTCCACCCCGAGCCCGACGTCGACGCCCACGCCGACCGGCTCGGGCGGCTGACAGCCCCCCACCACGGGCAACATGACGACCGGGGGCGGGCCGATTTGGTCCCGCCCCCGGTCGTCGCGTATGGTTACGGAGTCGACGCGGGGTGGAGCAGTTCGGTAGCTCGCTGGGCTCATAACCCAGAGGTCGCGGGTTCAAATCCCGCCCCCGCCACCAGAGAAAGGCCCTCGACCGGAAACGGTCGGGGGCCTTTCGCCTTGCTACGCGACGGCGTCGAACATCGCACCGACGAGGACGTCGACCGCCGGGAGGATCTCGTCGAACGTGCGACGGTACGCCGAGGCGCCTCGGCCGTAGGGGTCGGCCACGTCGTCCTCGTCCGGGTCCGCGGGTGCACCCCGGTGAAGGCGCGCGTCGTCGCGGAGCCCGCGGAGGCGCGCAGCCGACGGTGCGCCGCCCTCCCGGCGCCGCGGCGCCGGGAGCGTCATGAGGATCCTGGCGAGCTCGCGGAGCGTGAACGTCCGTCCGACCGCACCCGGGACCAGGTCGACGACGGCGGCACGGTGCTCGCGGGACAGCGCCAGCACCAGGTCCGCCCGTGCGACGAGGCCGGCATCGAGCTGGCGCGCGCGGAAGCCCGCCGGGTCCGCTCCGTGCAAGGCGAGCAGCTCGGCCGTCTCGGGCGTCATGGCGGCCCCGCTGAGGGCGCGGGTGCCCGCGGACGCCACCACCACGCCGGCCCCCGGGCCCAGGCGGGCGTCGAGCAGGCGTTCAGCGGCGGGGGACCGGCACACGTTGCCCGTGCACACCGCCAGGACGCGGAACGGTCCGTCGTCGGAACCGGTTCCGAGCTGCCTGATCGGTCCCCACGTCACCCGCCCATCGTCGCGCGCGCAGCGCCGACGCGCAGCGCCGACGCGCAGCGCCGGGGTGCAAGGCCGTGCGAGGCGGGACACGATGGGCCGCGTGACGCATCCGGGGTGGGGGCAGGAGTGGGACATCGGGCCGGTCGCCGCGCCGCCACGCCCACGACCGGCCGCCCGCCGGAGGACGCTTCCGCCCGAGCGAGGAGGCGACGGCCCACGGCACCACCGCCGGACCCTGCGCCGCCTCGCCCTGGTCGCCCTCGCCGTCGTCGCCGTCCTCGCCGCGCTCGCCGCCTGGCTCGTCGTCGACGCCGTCCGGGCGCAGCACGCGCTCGAGGCCGCCCGCGCCGACGTCGCGACGCTCGAGCGCCAGGTGCGCGCGGGCGACGACGAGGCCGCCTCCCGGACGCTGCGCGGCCTCGCCGCCGACACCGCGCGCGCCCGCTCCGCAGCGCACGGACCGGTCTGGTCGCTCGCCGCGGAGCTCCCGTACGTCGGGAGGAACACCCGTGCCGTCCAGACGGTGGCCCAGACCGCGGACGACCTCGCGCTGCGCACGCTCCCCGGGCTCGTCGACGCCGTCGCCGTGGTCGACCCGGAGGCGCTCGCTCCCGACGACGCGACCGTGGCGCTCGGCCCGGTCGAACGCGTCGCGTCGCGCGTGGTCGCGTCCGACGCCGCAGCCCGCAGCGCGCTCCAGCAGCTCGACGCCGTCGACCACGCCGGGCTCGTGGGCCCGGTGCGTGACGCCGTGACGTCGTTCCGCATGGAGGTGGCCGGCGTCGTCGCCACCACCGCGACGGCAGCCAAGGTCGCGGACCTGCTCCCGACGATGCTCGGCGCCGACGGCCCTCGTGACTATCTCGTCCTCGTGCAGAACAACGCCGAGCAGCGTGCCACCGGCGGCATTCCGGGGTCCGTCCTTCTGGTGCGGGCCGACCAGGGACGGGTCGAGGTGCTCGAACAGAAGCCCGGCACCGCGATCTCGACCCGCCGACCGGTGCTCCCGCTGGGCGACGCGGAGCGCGCGCTCTTCGGCACGAGACTCGCCACGGACATGCGCGACGTGACGTTCACACCGGACTTCCCGCGCACGGCGCAGCTCGCCAAGGCCCTCTGGGAGAAGCGTGAGGGCGGGACCGTCGACGGCGTGGTGTCGGTCGACCCGGTGGCCCTGGGCCTCCTGCTCGGGGCGACGGGGGACGTCGTCGTCGACGGGACGACGCTCAGCGGCCGGGACGCGGCCACGTACCTGCTCAACGGCGTCTACCTGGACCGGCCGGAGCCCGCAGCCCAGGACGCGTTCTTCGTGGACGCCGCGCGCGCCGTGTTCTCCGGGCTCTCGAGCGGCGAGGGAGACCCGCGGAAAGCCGTCGCGTCGCTCGCGGAGGCGGCGCGCGCCGGCCGGCTCATGCTCTGGTCGACCCATGAGGACGAGGAGGACCAGCTCGCGCCGACCGTGCTGAGCGGCCGCCTCGAGGGCTCACGCACCAGCCGGAGCGGCACGTCGCCGGTCGTCGGGATCTACCTCGAGGACGGGACGCAGGCCAAGCTCGGCTACTACCTCGACCTCGACCTCGACGGCCGGGCGACCGTGTGCCGTGCCGACGGGTCGCAGGCCGTCGAGCTCACCGTGACGCTCTCGTCGCGCGCGCCGTCCGCCGCCGCGGAGCTGCCGGGCTACCTCGTGGGTGTGTCCGACGTCGTCCCAGCCGGCGAGACCCGCACGAACGTGCTGGTCTATGCGCCGACGGGCGGCGGGATCGCCTCGTCGAGGGCGAGCGCGGGAACCCCGGGGCTGTTCGCGCAGGTCCACGACGGGCTCTCGGTCGGGGCCCGGACCGTCACCCTCGAGCCAGGCGGCAAGGCGACCCTCCGGCTCACGATCGACACCGGACCCGGGCAGTCGGGCGACGTCGTCGTGCGCAGCACCCCCACCGCACGCCAGGGAGGATCGACGGTCGTCCCGTCCTCGTGCGGGTGACCCGGGGTTTCGCATGCGCAGCGTCCGGGGTACCGTCACACTGGGATCGAATGTCCGTGCCTGCCTTCCGGCGGAGCACCACGACCGACACGTTGCCGAGGCCTTTCGGGGGAATGGCTATGAAGGCTCGCCGCACGCTCGCCATGATCACCACCGCCGCCGCGCTCACCTTGCTCCC
Source organism: Luteimicrobium sp. NPDC057192 (assembly GCF_042670205.1). Lineage (NCBI taxonomy): Bacteria > Bacillati > Actinomycetota > Actinomycetes > Micrococcales > Luteimicrobium > Luteimicrobium sp. NPDC057192. The sequence goes on from NZ_JBHUWD010000015.1 coordinate 27,140, forward strand.
GGCGGCCGCGTTCGCAGCCGACGACTACGGCGCGGGCGACTTCAGCGACACCTGTCCCGTCTCGGACGCGACGCCCGTCGTCGGCCAGACCGTGACGTGCACCCTGCACGGGCCCGCGAACACGGACGTCACGGCGACGGTCACCTCGGTAGACCCGGCCATCCCGTCGTCCGCGATCACCATCGCGGGCACCAAGGCGATCACCAAGACCACGGACGCGAGCGGAGCGGTCACCTTCGACCTCACCTTCGCCGAGCCCGGGACCTACACCTTCGAGCTCACCGCGACGGACGGGGGAGCGGAGATCTCGACCCAGCAGCTCGTCGTGTCGGCGGCTGCTGCGGGCGCGGGGAACGCTGCCGCTCCGGGGACCGGCTCGCTCGCGACGACTGGTGCCGACGTGCTGCCGTACGCGCTCGGTGCTGCGGGGCTCGTGCTGGTCGGTGCGGGCACGCTGGTCGTCGTTCGGCGCCGCCGGGCGTAGAGACACCCACGAGTCGGGCCTTCCTGCCTGGTCGGGCAGGTCCTCGAGTCCTCCCTAGTCCGGCAGGTCTTCGATCGGCTGGGCCTCGTGGCGACGTGCCCGGAGAACGTCGAGCTGCGTGTCCGTCATCGACCGACCGGGCCATGCCGGCGCTGCGGCCGCGTGTTCCGGCTCTGGCGCGGGGGCGGGCCGCACGGGTGACGGGCGCGGGGCGTAGCCGTAGGCGCCGTAGTAGCTGTCGTCGGACGCCTTGATCCGGTTGAGCACGATCCCCAGCACCCGGGCGCCGACGGTGTCCAGCGCCGTCAGAGCGTCCCGGAGCTGGTGGCGCCGGGTGATGCCCGCGGTGGCGACGACGATCGCGCCGTCCGCGATCCGCGAGAGGACGGCGGCGTCCGTCACGGGCAGCAGCGGTGGGCTGTCGAGCAGGACGATGTCGTGGTCGCGCGTGAGGTCCTGCAGCACCGTGGACATGGACGTCGAGCCGAGCAGCTCGCTCGGGTTCGGGGGGACCTGGCCGGCGGGGAGGATGCTGAGGCGGCCGTTGCCCCAGGGTTGGAGGACCTCGTCGAGGCCTGCGCGGCCGATGAGAACGGTCGTCAGGCCGACGGCACCCTCCAGCCCGGTGTACGCCGCGAGCATGGGGCGGCGCAGGTCGGCGTCGACGAGCGCGACCTTGGTGCCCGCGGCCGCGAGCGTGATCGCAAGGTTCAGTGCGGTCGTCGACTTGCCCTCCTGCGGCAGCGACGAGGTGACGACGATCGAGCGGGGCCGGTCGGCCACGTCGAGGAACTGGAGATTCGTGCGCAACCGCCGGAACGACTCGGCCCGCGGGCTCTGCGGGCTCGTCTCGAGAACGAGCGGATGGGACGCGGCCTGACGGTCGTTCGCGACCGTCCCGATCACCGGGACGTCCGTGACGCGCGCGACCGACTCCTCGTTGCGGATGCCGGTGTCGAGCGACTCTCGCAGGAACGCGACACCGACGCCCACGACGAGCCCGAGCAGGAGGCCCAGCGCGACGTCCACCCGCGTGTTCGGGGACGACGGCGAGGTGGGCGGCTCCGCGTCGCGCACGACCGTCACCTTGACCTTCGAGGACCCACCGTCCGACGGGGTCTCGAGGTCGGCGATCTCCGTGCGCAGGTGAGCCGCCACGGCGTTGGCGGTGAGCGCCGCGGTCGAGGGGCTCGGGTCCGTGACGGTCAGGTCGATGAGCGACGTCTTGTCGGGGGAGCTCGCCGAGACTCGCGACCCGAGCGCGCCGGCGCTCGTGCCCAGGCCGAGCTCGTCGATCACGGGGGTCAGCACCTTCGGGCTCGACACGAGCTGGACGTACGACGCCACCTGCTGCTGGGAGTAGCTCGCTCCCTGGACGAGAGCGCCGGTCGAGGCGTCGCCCTGCACAGAGACGTAGAGCTGCGTCGAGGCGGTGTACTGAGGTGTCTGCAGCGCTGCGAAGAAGAGAGCGAGCAGGCCGCCGAGAACCGTGCACCCGACGACCGCGACCCAGCGTTTGCGCAGCGTCGCGACGAAGTCCTGGAGCTCCACCCTGCATCCCCCGCCCGGCGTCGTCGAACCTTCAGGTCCCAACGTCACACGACCAGCGCCCGTTGTCGCGGTCAGCGCGCCGTCCGTGCCGCCGCAGACTTCGTCGCGCGGCGGCCGATGATGCGGGTTACCTTCGACGGGTCGTGCCGAAACCGCTCGCGGGCGGGACGAAACACGCCGGGGGGCGGGATGTCGAACCAGCACGTGCGGACGCTGCCGGGGCGGCCAGGGGGGACCACCGAGCCGGTGGCCCAGGTCCGAGGCCGCGTTCCCTCGCTGCGTCGCTACGCCGCGTGCGTGACCGTGACGGACGCCGCCGCGGTCGCTCTCGCCGTCGCCATCGCCTACGTCGTGCGGTTCGACGGGAACGGTGCCGCCAAGGTCGACGGCGGCTACTCGCCCACCTACCTGGCGGTCTCGCTGCTGCTCGGGCTCGTGTGGATCGTCGCGCTCAGCCTGGGTCGTACGCGCGACCGACGGCTCGTCGGCAACGGGCCGCGTGAGTACTCCCGCGTCCTCGGTGTGAGCTGGAGGCTCTTCGCCGCGGTCGCCGTCGTCTCCTACCTCCTGCACATGCAGATCGGCCGGGGCTACCTCGCGATGGCTGCCCCGATCGGCGTCGCGCTCCTCCTCGCCGAGCGGCTCGGTTGGCGGCGCTGGTTGCGTCGTCGTCGGCGGCGCGGCGAGCTGAGCTCCGGGATCGTGGTGATGGGCTCACGCACGCAGGCCACCGGCATGATCGACGAGCTCGCCGCCGCGCCGGACGCCGGCTACCGCGTCGTCGGCGTGTGCCTCGCGGGCGAGGAGCCCACCGGGCTCGTGCGGGGTGTGCCGGTGCTCGGTGGCGTGCTCGACGCGGCGCACGTTGCCGAGTCCACGGGCGCGGCGGCGGTGGCGGTGGCCGGGTCGGACGCCGTGTCGACCCAGGTGGTGCGCGAACTGGGATGGGAGCTCGAGGGCAAGGGCATCGACCTCGCGCTCAGCCTCGGACTCGTCGACGTGGCGGGACCGCGCGTCATGGTGAGCCCCGTCAACGGGCTCCCGCTCGTCTATGTCGACGAGCCGCGCTTCACCGGCCGCAAGTACGTCGCCAAGGCGGCCTTCGACTTCGTCGGCGCCTTCCTCGCGGTCCTCGTGCTCCTGCCCGTCCTCCTGGCGATCGGACTCGTCGTCGTGGCCACGAGCCGCGGGCCGGTCTTCTATCTGCAGGAGCGCGTCGGAAAAGATGGACGCCCCTTCCGCATGATCAAGTTCCGGACCATGGTCGTCGGCGCCGACGCCCAGCTCCGGCAGGTGCTGGCCGCCGAGGGAGTCGAGGAGATCGCGCCGTTCTACAAGCCGCGTTCCGACCCACGCATCACGCGGCCGGGCCGATTCCTGCGGACCTACTCGCTCGACGAGCTGCCCCAGCTGTTCAACGTGCTCCGCGGGGAGATGAGCCTCGTGGGGCCGCGCCCCCAGGTGGCGGCCGAGGTTGCGGTCTACGACCACCTCGCCTCGCGCCGCCTGCTCGTGAAACCGGGCATGTCGGGGCTGTGGCAGGTGTCGGGCCGCTCCGACCTCTCGCCGGACGAGGGCATCCGCATGGACGTGCGCTACGTCGAGAACTGGAGCATCGTCGGCGACCTCCTCATCCTGGTCCGGACGTTTCGCGCCATCCTGGTAGGCGCCGGTGCGTACTGAGCCGCGAAGCGTCCCGCTGACCGCGCTGTTCCTCGTTGTGTGCTTCGTGGCTGTCTCCCGGGGCGTGTTCCAGGTGAGCGTGGGGAAGACGGCGGGCTACGCCCTGCAGCTCGCCGCGTTCGTCGTACTGACGACGGTGCTGTTGGTGGCTGGCGCCCGTCCCCGTCCCTCGCTCCGCGTCCAAGGATCGCTCGGTTATGCGTTCGTCGTCGTGGTCCTGGCATCGTGCCTCGTGACGTCGTTCGTGCAGCACATCACGTACTTCTGGTACTACGCGGGCGTCATGGTCTTCTTCGCGGCGATGTTCGTCGTGTACGGGGGGTTCGAGTTCGCGGCGGCGAGGCGGATCGACGTCGGTGCCGCGCTGTCCGTCGTCACGGTGGCCCTCGTCGGGACGGCGTTCGTGCAGCAGCTCACGGGGTGGGACGCGTTGCCGGCGTCCGACGAGGCGAGCCTCGGGGGCACCGTGCGACCCGCCTCGCTCACCGGCTCGTTCCTCCACTACCCGCTGACGACGTCGCTGCTCTTCTTCCTCCTCCTGGAGGCCCACCGGCGCACGCACCGGCAGTACGTCCTCCTGGCCGCCTTGCTCGCGGGTGTCGGAACGGTGACGAGCTACTCCCGGTCGGGCTACCTCGTGCTGGCCGCGGGGGGCCTCTTCTACCTGGTCTCTGCCCGTGACATCGCGGCCCGCATGCGGTTGGTGGGCGCCGCCGTCCTCGCCGGCGTGGCGACGTTCTCGATCGGGCTCGGCCGCTCGTACTTCGACCGCGGACTCACCTCCTTCGACCTCTCGGGCTCGGGAAACAACGTGCGGGTCGAGCTGTGGCGCGAGTCGACGGTGCGCTGGCTGGACTCGAACCTGCTCGTCGGCCAGTACACGGGCATGGCCTCCAACGTCACCCGGAACCTCGCGGACGCGGCCGTCGGGGTCGTCGAGTCCGGGCTTTTCCAGCAGCTCCTCAGCTTCGGGCTGATGGGGACCCTGCTCTTCTACGCCCTCATGCTCGGCGTGCGCCGCAGTCTCCCGAAGGAGTCCCTCTGGCTCCGCGCGGGGCTGCTCGGGGCGCTCGTCGAGAGCGTCGTCTACCAGTCGATCGAGGTCTTCCCGTATGTCTTCTTCTTCTGCATGGCCGGGGTCGTCGGACAGTCCGCGGTGGAGCCTCGTCACCGTGACGTACGACAGCGAGGAAGCGCTGACCGCGTACTGGCGGGATCGGCTCCCGCCCGAGGTGGAGTGGGTCGTGGTGGACAACGCGTCCCGTGACGGCTCCGCCGCCTACGCGGAGGCACACGGCGCGCGCGTGCTGCGGCAGCCGCGCAACCGCGGCTTCGGTGTGGCCAACAACATCGGGCTCGAGGCGGCGCGAGGACAGTACGTCGCCTTCGTCAACCCCGACGTCGCCGTCGACCTCGGTTCGCTCGACGCCCTCGCGCGGGAGATCGACCGAGAGCGCGGCCTCGTGGCGCCGCAGCTCCTCCATCCGGACGGCTCGGTCCAGCCCAACGGCAGGGGCTTCCCGGCGCTGTCCCACAAGGTGGGCAACCGGCTCCGAGGGGAGGGCGCGTCGTCGTACCGGGTCGTTGCCGGTCCGAAGGAGACCCGCTACGTGTGCTGGGTGATCGGCGCGGCCGTCGCCTCGCGGCGCGAGTGGTTCCGGGCGCTCGGTGCGTGGGACGAGCGGTACTTCGTCTACTACGAGGACTCCGACCAAGGGATGCGAGCCTGGGCGGACGGGATGACCGTACGCCTCGTAGGCGACGTCCGATGGTGCCACGGGTGGACGCGGGCTACGACGCGGCTGCGGCTCCTTCCGTGGTGGCACGAGCTCCGGTCGATGTCCTCGTTCTACGCGCGCTACCCGGCGCTGCTTGTCGCGGGCCCCCACCTCCGGCGCCGATATCCGACGGTGTCGCAGTCGATCGGGAAGGTGCTGCAGCGTGAGCCGTGACGCGGAGCCCGGGGCGCCTGTGTTGCCTGTGACGCTGGCGATGACTGTGCTGAACGAGGCCGGCGGGCTTCCGCGCTTCCTGCGCTCGCTCGCCGAGCAGAGCCGGTTCCCGGCCCAGGTGGTCGTCGTCGACGGCGGATCCACGGACGGGACGGTCGGGCTGCTCCGGGCGTGGAAGGCGCCGCCGGGCGTGACGATCGAGGTCCTCGTCCAACCCGGCGCCGGGATCGCCCGAGGTCGCAACCTGGCGATCGAGCGGGCGCAGTACGAGCACGTCCTCGTGACGGACGGTGGCACCACGCTGTCGCCGCGTTGGGTCGAGGCACTGGTCGGCGCCCTCGAAGACGGCGCCGACGTGGCCTCGGGGTTCTTCGAGCCGGGCGGAAGCACGCCGTTCGCAAGGACGCTCGCGACGATCATCCTGCCTCGCCTGGACGAGATCGACCCGGCAGCGTTCTTGCCGTCCAGCAGGTCCGTCGGGTTCACCCGGTCGTCGTGGAAAGCGGTCGGTGGCTATCCGGAATGGCTCGACTACTGCGAGGACCTCGTTCTCGACCTGGACCTCAAGAACCACGGCGCGTCGTTCGCGTTCGTCCCCGAGGCAGTTGCGACCTGGGACGCGCGGCCCACTCTGGCGGCGTTTGCTCGGCAGTACTACCGCTACGCGCGGGGCGACGGGAAGGCCAAGCTCTGGCCGCGCCGGCACGCGATCCGCTACGGCGCGTACGCGCTGGGTGTCGCGCTTCTCGCGAGCCGCAGCGGCGCGGCTCGGATTGCCCTCGTCGCCGGGGGTGCGGTCTACCTCCGGACCTCCGTGCGTCGCGTGGTCGGCCGGGGTGCCGGGCCTGCGATGATGGCCGGAAGGCTCGCCGCCGTCCCGCTCGTCGTGCTGACGGGGGACCTGGCAAAGATGGTCGGGTACCCGGCAGGTCTGTCATGGAGGCGGCGGACCGGACGCGGTGGTGCCGCGCTCGGGGCGGAGGCTCGGCCGTGACCGTTCCCGCGCTGTCCATCGTTCTGCCCGTCCACAACGACGGGATCTACGCCGTCTCAACGATTGCGCGGCTGGCCAGCCAGACTCGCGGGGATTTCGAGTGTGTGGTCGTCGATGACGGGTCGACGGACGGCAGCGGGAACGTCATCGCGGGCGCTATCGCTTCCGACCGGCGCTTCAGGCTCGAACCGCTCGAACCGGCCGCAGGCCAGGGCGCCGCCCGAAACCTCGGTCTCCGGAGCACATCCGCGGAGTGGGTCTGGTTCGTGGACGCAGACGACGAGCCCCGTGATGATTTCGTCGAACGAATGCTCGAATGCGTGCAGCCGACTGTGGACCTCGTGGTGTGCCGGGCGCTCGAGCGCCGGGGAACCGTCGCAACACCGTTGCCACTACCTGGCGGGCGACCTCCGCTGAGCCCCGCAGAACTCGTGGGGGAACTGCTCCGCGGCAACGTGCGGGGATACGTGTGGAACCGGATCTTTCGGCGCACGGTGCTGGGGGCCGATCCGTTTCCGGACCTGACCTCGAAGCAAGACATCGTCGCGATGGTCGAGATCGCCCCGCGCTGTCGAGCTACCGCGGTGCTTGACGAGCCCCTCTATACCTACGTTCGGCGCGGCGACTCAGTCACTGGCGGTCGTGCTAACCGCGCGTCCAACGCCCTCGTCCCCGCTCGACGGGTAGCGGAGGCAGACTGGGCAGGCCGTCGGCTGTCAACCGCCGACGACCGCGCGTTGTACGCGCTCCTCGGGGCCACGTCCTACGCGCACGACGCGGCGCGGTTCGCGGGCGCTGGCTCGCGCGAGAGTGACACTCAAGCGCGGCGCCTGGTGACCACGCGCGGTCTCGCACGCGCCGTGCGCCTCGGCCGGCACGCGCTTGCGGTCAAGGCGGCCGCGCTCTGGGTCTCGCCTCGCCTCTACGTCCGCGCGATCGCTCTCGCAGGGCGGCGGTCATGATGGACGTCCTGCGCGTGCTGCCGCAGCTCAGACAGCACCACGTCGAGACCGCCGACCCTGCGGGTGGGGACCGGGTCACCGTCTTTCTTGCACCGAGCTACGAGACGACGAGCGCCGCGCCGCCGCGAGCGCGCCAGGTGAGCGGGCGAGGAATGTTGCGAGCCGTCTGGGGCAGCGACGCGCGCGTCCTCGAGATCTGGGAGCCGCTGTGGATGCGGCATCTGGCGCTGCACGCCGCGGTCGTCGCGACCTGGAAGGCGGCGAGCCTCGTCCGCCGCGGGCGGCAGCGTCCCGTGGTAGCGCACGCGATGGAGAACGCCGACCTGACTGCCCTGCTCGGTGCCGGGCGTCATGTGCCAGGGAGCGTCGAACGCGCCGCAGCGTTCTTCCTGGGGCGTTACGCGAGATGGTCGCTCAGCCGCGTGGTGTTCGCGACGCCGAGCTCACGCGACCTCTACCTCCGCCTGCCCGGGGCGGCCGGGGTTCCCGCTCGACTGGTGCTCGACCTGCCGACGGCCGCCCCTGAAACGAGCGACGGCAAGGGCGTCGTATTCGTCGGGCTCGCGGCCGAGCACAAGGGTGTGCGCGACCTTCTTCGGGCGTGGCCGGCCGTGGAGGCCGCGAACGCGTCGGCGCGCCTCGTGCTGGTCGGAGACGGCCCCCTGTCGGCCGAGATCGTGTCGTGGTGCTCCGAGCGGCCGAGCAGCAGGGCGTTCCGCGGTGCGCTGCCCCGTGACGAGGCCCTCGCGGAGGTGGAGAGCGCCGCCGTCCTCGCCGCGCCGTCCCGCCCCCGCCGTCGGTGGCGCGAGCAGGTCGGGCTGCCGATCCGTGAGGGGCTCCGGGCCGGCCGTACGATCGTCACAACGAACGAGACGGGGCTGGCACCCTGGCTGAGCGAGCACGGGCACCGGGTGGTTGCGACGGGTGACGTCGAGGCGCTCGCACAGGCGCTGGTCGGCGCACTCGAGACGCCGCTCGACCCCGACGACGTCCGGGCGGCGCTGCCGTCCGTCGACTCCCGTGTTCGCGCGACCGCCGAGCTCTATGAGGGCCTCGTCCCGTGGCCGGAGCCCCGGGCGTGACCGGGCGTCGCGTCGGCCTCGCGGTGACCCTCTTTCTGGCCGGGCTCGCGTGCCTCGCGACCGCCGGGGTGCTGATCGCCCGCTCCGATATCGGCGACTCGCCTAGCGGGACGACCCCGACCGCGGCCGCGCCCACGCCCAGCGACCCGGCCCAGTACGCGCGGGACCTGGTCTCGGCGGCCAACGCTCGGAGGCACGACGCCGGTCTTGCGCGGCTCACGGCGTCGAGCTGCGCCCGCGACGCTGCGAAGCGCCGTGCCGAGGCGCTCGTGGGGACGGCCCCGCTCACGCATGCGCCTCTCGCGCCGGTGACGGAGACCTGCACGGCGTCCCGGACCGCAGCCGAGAACCTCGCGCGGGCGGAGAGCGACCCGGTGCAGGTAGTCGACGCGTGGATGGGCTCCGCCGGGCACCGCCAGAACATCCTCGACCCGGCGTTCGGCTCGGTCGGGGCGTCGTGCGCGAAGGACGGAGCCGCGATGCTTTGCTCGATGGTGTTCCTGGGCAGCTGACGATCGTGCCCGGGCGACCCGGGCGGTCGCCACCTAGGCTCGGGTCGACCGGTGGTCAGGGGGAACGGAGCGCGTCATGAATCTGCCAGGAAAGATCCGCACGGGACGGCGTCTCGCGGGGCAGCTGGCCCGCACGCCCAGCGAGCTCCGCAACGTTCCGCGGACCGTGAGGAGCCAAGGGACCCCGCTCGACGTCGGCCTCCCGTGGCTCGCGTTCGTGGTGATCGACCGGCTCGACGAGATCGTCGGGCCAGAAAGCAGCGTGTTCGAGTTCGGCGGGGGCGGCTCGACCGTCTGGTTCGCAGAGCGCGCCCGACAGGTGACGAGCATCGAGCACGACCCCGAGTGGGCGGCGCTCCTGGAGGAGCGGTTCGCGGCCACTCCGAACGTCGACGTGCGCCACGTCGCGGCGGCAGGCGGCTCGTACGACGAGTACGTCGCATCGGTCGAGAGCTTTCCCGACGACTCGCTCGACGTCGTGCTGGTGGACGGCAGGAGCCGCGTCCGCTGCGCGCTCGCAGCCATGCCGAAGGTGCGTCCTGGTGGCTTCCTGGTGCTGGATGACTCGCAGCGGAAGTACTACGGTCCGGCCCACGAGGCGCTCGCGCCGTGGCCGCACGAGACGCTCCAGGGAATGGCGCCGTACAAGTTCGACTTCGGTGTCACGACGTTCTGGCGGCGGCCGGCTGAGGGCGACTGACCGGTCAGAGCGCCTGCGCGCGCGTGATGCCGGTGATGTCGCTGAAGAACGAGTTCTGCAGGCGGAGGCGGTCGACGGTGTCGAAGTCCTCAACACGCCCGTCGACGACGACCATGACACGGTCACAGACTGAGAGTGTCGACAGACGGTGCGCGATGAGGAACACAATCACGCCTGGCCGAAGCCTGGCGAGCGTCTCTTGTACCAACATCTCGGACTTGACGTCGAGCGCGCTCGTGGGCTCGTCGAGCACCAGCACGTCGGGGTCGGCAGCGAGGGCCCTGGCGAGGCACAGACGTTGACGCTGGCCGCCGGACAGCCCGGACGAGCGCTGGCCGAGCTGCGTGGCATACCCGTCGGGCCATGACAGGATCTCGTCGTGCAGCCCCACGCGGACGGCGGCGTCCTCGACCGCGTCGTCGGCGATGTCGTCTCGGTAGAACCGGATGTTGTCCGCGACGGAGCCCCAGACCACCTGAGAGCTCTGCGGCACGTACGCCACCCGGGAGTGCCAGTCGGAGTTGCGGAACTGCTGCGCCTCCTGGCCGTTGACGAGCAGTGCGCCTCGGTCCGGCGGTCGGAGCCGCAGGAGGATCTGCGTGAGGGTCGACTTGCCCGCACCCGACGGCCCGACGATACCCACGACTTCGTCAGCTCCGACGTCGAAGCTGACGCCGTGCAGGACGTCGTGCCCGTCGTCGTATGCGAAGACCACGTCGCGCATCCCGATACGCGCGATCGGTGGCAGCGGCACGTTGCCTTCAGGCGTGGGGTGCTCCCGGTACCGAGCGATCGCCGCCTCGACGTCGCGTAGGAAGGGCAACTGAAGGTCGAGCCCGCTCAGCGAGGTCTGAAGCTGCTGCCCGTAGCCGAGAGAGCGCACGAGAATGAGAACGACAGCGGCGAGTGACGCGACCGCGCCGACGTCGGACCACCAGATCACGGCGAGGGTGGTGACGAGCAGCAGAATCGCCGCACTTTGAAAGAGCGACGGTGCGGTTGCGACGAGGAAGCGCGTCGAGAACCAAGGGCGCCGAAGTGCCAAGGTCTGCTCGTCGAAGGACCTCGAGAGTTGGTCGGCTCGTCCGAAGACCTCAATCTCCTCGGCGAGGGCGGAGGCTTCTTCGATCGACGCAGCGTACTCGACCGTCGCGCGGCTCACCTGCGCTGCGCTGCGCTGCACCGCCCGTCCGAGCGGGCGGAGAAGCAGAAGGAGCAGGGCCGAAACCACGACGAGCGCGAGCGCGCCGATGAGGCTGATCGCGAGGGCGGACGCGAACATCGCGAAGAACAGCAGCCCCCACGACATGGCGCGCGCCACCTCGATGACGGCGAGTGCTGCCTTCTCCGCGTTGGTGGTGACCAGTGCTTGAAAACTGCCGGCCCGCTCGCGGGACTTGAGGTCCCATGACGCGCGGGAGAACGCGTCAAAGAGTCGCCTCCGAAGGGTGGTCATGGCTTCTGCGCTAATCCGTGAAGGCTCGTACGCGAGGTAGAGCTGGAGGACGGCACGGAGCAGCGTGAGCGCGAGGGCCAGAATGACGACGGCTGAGACTTGCGGTGTCCAGCTCCTCGCTCCGAGGCTCAGGGCGACTGCGTCGTCGCCCTGCGAGAGAGCGACGGCGACGGCAGCGACGAGCGCGAAGAGGAACGCCTCGACGACCCCCGCCACGACGGCGGCCGTGGCGAGCAGGATCAGCCTCCGGCGTGCGGATCCGAATGTCCGGGTGACCTCCCGGAATGCGGCCAGAAACGTGCGCAAGCTGCGTGCAACGGCACCGCGGCGCGGTCGAGCTGCATCGTCCAGTGTCCTCGCCCCCTCCCACGACGACGCTAGTGGCGGCCCCGAGATGCGGCGCGGCGAACAGCGGTGAGCACGCGCGCGACGACGGCCCGCGAGGTCTCACCGGGCGCCGAGAAGCGATTGTCTGGGAGTCATGCGGACGCGGCGCCAGGCTACACATGGGGACCGCTCACCGCAGCCACGGACGAGTGGCTCCGCATGCAGGAGGGCGCCTTCGGAACCACCATGGGGTGATGGCGACCACGGGGGCAGCTCGCATCGCGCGAATCGGCAAGCGGTACGTCAAACCGGTCGTGTCCGACCAGGTCTGGCTGACCGCCAAGACGTCGGTCCGAACGTTTCTCGGGCGTCGTATCGAGGACGGTGCGCCGCCGCGCGGCGACATGCACTACTTGGATTTTCTTCGAGAGCTGCACACGGTCGTGCAACCTGCGACCTACCTCGAGATCGGAGTCCGTTGGGGCAGCAGCCTGGCGCTCTCGCGCACCAGGAGCCTGGGGATCGACCCCGCCTACAACATCACGTCGGAGCTCGACCTGCCCCTTCGTCTCGAGCGCACGACGAGCGACGAGTATTTTGCGCGCGAGGACGCGTGTCGTTGGCTCGGTGGGCCGGTAGAGATGGCGTTCATCGACGGCATGCACCTGTTCGAGTACGCGCTGCGCGACTTCATCAACGTCGAGCGGCATTCGCGACGTTCGAGCGTGATCGTCTTCGACGACATGCTTCCGAGGACCACCGACGAAGCGGCCCGCGAGAAGCACACGGACTCCTGGACCGGCGACGTCTACCACGTGCACGAGGTGCTGCGGCAGGAGCGCCCCGATCTGACGCTCATCGTCGTGGACACGGCGCCCACCGGGCTGCTGCTCGTCACGAACCTGGATGCGGAGTCGACGGTCCTCGAGGATCGTTACGACGAGTTCGTCGCGGCCTACTCGTCGAGCGATCCGCAGCCGGTGCCTCGGCGCGTGCTCGACCGCCAGGGCGCGCGACACCCGGCCGAGGTGCTGGCCTCTCCCGCGTGGGAGGCGCTGCGAGCGTACCGGGAGGCGTCCCCACCGCTCGGAGCGGTCGGGTTCCCGCACTTCGAGTCGCTGACGTAGACGTGTCGCGAGAATCGCCGACGCGCCGGAATGCCGTCGCGACTCCGGGCTTTCTCGGCGTTCGGACCGGTGCACCCTCGAGCGGGCGCGCGCATGATGGGGGGACGGAGGTGAGTCCGATGAAGGCTTCGGTCGGGGATCGCGTCATCACGGTGTCGGGCACGGTCGGGACGGCGGCGCGCGAGGGTCGGGTGGTCGAGCTGCGCCACCTCGACGGGTCGCCGCCGTTCGTCGTCGAGTGGGCTGACTCGGGGGAGCGCAGCGTCGTCTTCCCCGGCCCGGACACGGTGCTCGAGCACGACGACGGCCCGCCGGCGGTCGCCGAGGACGTCGGGACGCCGCCGGGTGCGCAGGAGGACGCGCAGGTGCCCGCGCACACCACGTGGCGGATCCAGGTCGACGTGTTCGAGCACGAGGGTCACACGCACGCGCAGGCGATCCTGGTGGCGCCGGGTGAGGACCTCGGCTCGGGCCTCGACGAGCTCCGGTCGGTCGGCCAGGCGCGGCGCGCACCGGGCGACGCGGACCTGCCGCTCGTGGGTGACGAGCTCGCCGTCGGGCGGGCCCTGCGCCGGCTGGCTTCCCGGCTGCTGGGGGACGCCGAGCAGGACATCGCGCACGCGACCGGCGACCGCTCGCACGTGCACGCATGACGGACGCCGGGCCGGGGGAGCGGGAGCGGCTGCGCGCCGTCGTGCACGGCCGTGTGCAGGGCGTGGGGTTCCGCTGGTCCGTGGGCCGTGAGCTGTCCCGGCTGGGGTTGCGCGGCTCGGCCGAGAACCACGACGACGGGACCGTCGTCGTGACGGCTGCGGGGTCGCGCACGGGGGTCGACGGCTTGGTCGCGTGGCTGTGCGGCGACGGGACGCCCGGCGAGGTGGTGCGCGTGGAGCTCGACCGCGGCCCGGCGGCGGGCGGGTCGTAGCGCGGCTCAGGCGACCGGCGCGCCGATCCGCCGACACGTGGCGCGCTCGACCAGCTCGGTCGGGAGCCGTACGTGCACGTCCCGCTCGACCCCGTCGATGACGTCGACGAGCAGGCGCAGCGCCTCGGCACCCATCTGGTGCAGCGGCTGGCTGATGGTGGTGAGCGGCGGAGTCGACAGCGCGGACTCGGGCACGTTGTCGAAGCCGATGATCGAGACGTCGTCGGGCACGCCGACGCCCAGCTCGCGGGCGACCTCCATGGTTGCGAGCGCCGAGAGGTCGTTGGCGGCGAAGATCGCGGTGGGCCGGTCGGGGCGGCTCAGCAGGTCGCGGGCGGGGCCGGCCGCGGCGTCCCGGATGTAGGAGCCGACGCGGACGAGGCTGGGGTCGACGTCGATCCCCGCGTCGACCATCGCCTGGCGGAAGCCGGCCTCGCGCAGGCGGGCCGACTCGAGGTCGCCGCGGCCCGCGAGGAAGCCGATCCGGGAGTGCCCGAGGTCGAGCAGGTAGCGGGTGGCGGCGACGGCGCCCGCGTAGTTGTCGGAGTCGATCGTGGGCAGCCCGGACGGTCCGGTGTGCGGGTCGACGGCCACGACGGGCACGCCGTGGTTGGTGTCGACGACCGTGGGCGTCACGATGACCGCGCCGTCGATGAGCGTGCCGGACAGGCGCGAGAGGTGCCGGCGCTCCCAGCCGACGTCGGCGCCGCGGCTGCCGCCCGAGTAGGCGAGCAGCTCGTAGCCGGTGCCGGCGATCGCGTCGGACGCCCCCTTGAGGAGCTCGGTCGAGAACGGCTCGAACTCGGCGACGAGGATCCCGAGCACGTGGGTGCGCCGCGACCGCAGGCTCTGCGCGCCGAGGCTGGCCTCGTAGCCGAGGCGCTCGATCACGCCCTGGACCCGGTCGAGCGTCTCCTGAGCGACGCCGTAGCGCCCGTTGACGACCTTGGACACGGTCGCCACGGACACGCCGGCCTCGCGGGCGACGTCGGCCATCTTGACCCGGGGGGCGAGGTTCACAGGGACGATCATAGGCGGCGTCCGTCCGTCACTAAAACGTTATCGATAACGGTTGACACACGCGCCCCGCCCGCGCCAGACTCGCAGCCGTCACCCTCCGACAGCACCCGTCGACGACGACGAAAGGGTTCAACGATGACCAGAAAGTTCCGCGGTGCGGCTCTTGTCGCGCTCGGTGCGAGCGCAGCGCTCGCCCTGACCGCCTGCTCGGGCGACGACGGAAACGGCGGCGGCGGCGACGCGTCCGACTCCGGCCCCGTCACCCTGCACATGTGGACCAACGCCTCGACCGGTCCCGGCACCGAGTACTTCGCGCAGTTCGCGAAGGACGTGCACGCGAAGTACCCGAACATCACCCTCGACATCCAGAACATCCAGAACGAGAACTACGACGGCAAGCTCCAGACCGCCATCAACTCGGGTTCCGCGCCGGAGATCTTCTACCAGCGCGGCGGCGGCAAGATGGGCGACATGGTCGACGCCGGCCAGGTGCTGGACCTGACCGACCTCGTCACCGACGAGACGACGACCGCGATCGGCGACGGCGTCCTCAAGTCCGAGCAGATCGACGGCAAGACGTACGCGATGCCGTACACCGTCACGCCGGGCGGCATGTGGTACAGCAAGGACCTGTTCCAGCAGGCCGGCATCAGCGCCAACCCGACCACGATCGACGAGCTGAACACGGCCGTCTCGCAGCTCAAGGCGAAGAACATCACGCCGATCGCGCTCGGGGCCAAGGACGCCTGGCCCGCCGCGCACTGGTACTACTGGTTCGCGCTGCGCGAGTGCTCCGAGGACACGCTGAACTCGACCGCGAAGAGCCTCAAGTTCGACGACCCGTGCTGGACCAAGGCGGGCGACGACCTCGACGCCTTCGCGAAGACGCAGCCGTTCAACAAGGGCTTCCTGTCCACCTCGGCGCAGCAGGGCGCAGGCAGCTCGGCGGGCCAGCTCGCCAACCACAAGGCGGCTCAGGAGCTCATGGGCGCCTGGGAGCCCGGCCAGGTCGCGTCGCTGACGCCCGACCAGAAGCCGCTCCCCGACCTCGGGTTCTACGGCTTCCCGGCCGTCAACGGCGGCCAGGGCGACCCCAAGGCGATCATGGGCGGCGTCGACGGGTTCTCGTGCTCGGCCAAGGCCCCCAAGCAGGCCTGCGCCGACGTGCTGAACTTCCTCGTCACGAAGGACACGCAGGAGCAGTTCTACAAGGCCTTCCAGGCCGTGCCGGTCAACAAGGAGGCGCAGTCGGTCGTCACCGAGTCGTACCTCAAGGAGGCCATCGCCGCCTACAACGAGGCCCCGTACGTCTCGCTGTGGCTCGACACCCTCTACGGGCAGAACGTCGGCAACGCGCTCAACACGGCCGTCGTCAACCTGCTCGCGGGCAAGGGCTCCGTGGCCGACATCATCACCAAGGTCAACGACGCCGCGGCGAAGGGGTGATCTGAGCACATGAGCGATTCTCCGGTCGAGAACTCGCTGGCTGTGCAGGACCAGGATTCGACCGCGAATCTCTCCACCACCGGGGACGGCGCGAAGTCCGCGCCGTCCCCGGCGGCCCGCCGTCGGCGCGGGATCGGATGGAGGCAGCGGCTCGAGATCACGCTCCTGTCGGGCCCGGCGATCATCGTCTTCATCGGCTTCGTCATCCTGCCGGTCGTGCTGGCCGCGTACTACGGGTTCTACAAGTGGAAGGGCTTCGGGGCCCCCACCGACTTCGTCGGCCTCCACAACTACGTCATCATCCTCAAGGACCCCGAGTTCCACTCGGCGCTCCTGCACAACGGCTTCATCCTCGTGCTGTCCCTGATCATCCAGGGGCCCGTCGGGATCCTGCTGGCGCTCCTGCTCAACCGCAAGATGCGGGGACGCTCCCTCATCCGCGTCCTGATCTTCGTGCCGTGGGTCGTCTCGGAGGTCATCGCGGGCACCGGCTGGAGCCTCATGCTCCAGACCGACGGCGCGGTCAACGACCTCCTGTCGAAGATCGGCCTCGGCCACTTCCAGGCCGAGTGGCTGTCCGACCCGCACATCGCGCTGTGGTCGCTCATGGCGATCCTCACGTGGAAGTACATCGGGTTCGCCGTGATCCTGTTCATGGCCGGCCTGCAGAACATCCCCGAGGAGCTCTACGAGGCCGCCTCGCTCGACGGCGCCAGCTACTGGCAGACGCAGCGCACCATCACGCTGCCGCTGCTCGGCCCGACGATCCGGATCTGGGCGTTCCTGTCGATCATCGGGTCGCTGCAGCTCTTCGACCTCGTCTACATCGTGTGGGGCCAGTACGTCGCCGGCACCGCGGGCGTCTCGACGATGGCGACCTACATGGTCCAGTACGGCCGCAACGCCGGGAACTTCGGCTACGGCTCGGCCGTCGCCGTCGTCCTGTTCCTCATCTCCCTGATCGTCGCGCTCGTCTACCAGCGCTTCGTGCTGCGCCGCGACACCGAGGGCGCCCTCACCGGAAGGAGCAAGTGATGGCCGCCACCACCGTCGCCCCGACCGGGGCCGCGACCCCCGAGATCCCCGTCCGCAAGAACAAGAAGGTCGCCTGGGGCAGCCCGACGACGTACTTCATCGCGCTGCTCCTCGTCGCGGTGACGCTCGCCCCCGTCGCCTACATCGTGCTGGGCGGCTTCCGGACGAACGCCCAGATCACGACGAACCCGTCGGGCCTGCCGTCGCCGTGGGTCGCGAAGAACTACACGAGCGTGCTGCAGAACTCGGTGTTCTGGCAGCAGCTCGGCAACTCGACCCTGGTGGCCCTCGTGACCACCGCGGGCGTCGTCGTCCTCGGGGTCATGGCCAGCTACGTGCTCGCCCGGTACCGCTTCCGCGGGCGCGGCGCCATGTACTCGCTGTTCGCGGCCGGGCTCATGTTCCCGATCACGGTCGCGATCACGCCGCTGTACATCCTCATCAAGAACATCGGCCTCATCAACAACCTGGGCGGCGTGATCCTCCCGCAGATCGCGTTCGCGCTGCCGACCACGATCATCATCCTGGTGCCGTTCCTGCGCGCCATCCCCGAGGAGATCGAGGAGGCGGCGTGGCTGGACGGCTGCGGCCGGCTCGGCTTCTTCTTCCGGATGGTCCTGCGGCTCTCCCTGCCGGGCGTCCTGACGACCGGCATCCTCGCGTTCGTCGCGAGCTGGAACAGCTACATCCTGCCGCTGTTCGTCCTCAACGACCTCGGGAAGTACACGCTGCCGCTCGGCGTGCAGGCGTTCTCGTCGCAGTACTCCCAGGACACGGCCCAGGTGCTCGCGTTCACGTCCCTGTCGATGATCCCGGCGCTCGTCTTCTTCTCGCTCTTCGAGCGCCGCATCGTCGGCGGTCTGCAGGGGGCGGTGAAGGGATGAGCCACCTCACCAGCCAGCAGGAGGAGCGCGCCCGTGAGCTCCTCGCGCGCATGACCCTCGAGGAGAAGCTCGCACAGGTCGTCGGCTTCTGGGAGAAGGAGGACGGCGAGGCGGTCGCACCGCTCCAGGGCGAGTTCGGCGCCACGTCCGGCCTCGACGACTTCGCGCGCGACGGCCTCGGCCACCTCACGCGCGCCTACGGGACCCGTCCCGTCGACGCCGGGGAGCGCGCGGCCTGGCTGCGCGGCTTCCAGCGGCGGCTCGTCGAGCAGACCCGTCTGGGCATCCCCGCGATCGTGCACGAGGAGTGCCTCACCGGGCTCTCCGCGTGGGGCGCGACGACCTTCCCCACGCCGGTCGCGTGGGGCGCGTCGTTCGACCCCGAGCTCGTCGAGGAGATGGGCGCCGCGATCGGCGCGTCCATGCGTGCGCTCGGCATCCACCAGGGCCTCGCGCCCGTGCTCGACGTCGTCCGCGACCCCCGCTGGGGCCGCGTCGAGGAGTGCATCTCCGAGGACCCGTACGTCGTCGGCACGGTCGGCACGTCCTACGTGCGCGGGCTCCAGTCCGCGGGCGTCCACGCGACGCTCAAGCACTTCGTCGGCTACTCGGCGTCGCAGGCGGGCCGCAACTTCGCACCGGTCCACGTCGGCCCCCGCGAGCTCGCTGACGTGCTGCTGCCACCCTTCGAGATGGCGGTGCTCGACGGCGAGGTCCGGTCGGTCATGAGCGCCTACACCGAGATCGACGGCGTCCCCGTCGCCTCGAACCCCGAGCTGCTCACCGGCGTCCTCCGCGACACCTGGGGCTTCGACGGGACCGTCGTCGCCGACTACTTCGGCGTCGCGTTCCTGCATCACCTCCACCACGTCGCCGACTCGCTCGGCGAGGCGGCGGGCCAGGCGCTCGCGGCGGGCGTGGACGTCGAGCTCCCCACGGGTGACGCGTACCTCGCGCCGCTCGCCGAGCGCGTGCGGTCCGGTGCGGTCGACGAGGCGCTCGTCGACCGGGCGGTGCTGCGCGTGCTGCGCGAGAAGGCAGAGCTCGGGCTCCTCGACCCGGGGTTCGCCGCCGGGCTCCAGGAGGCGGACGGCGCGCCCGCGCCGATCGACCTCGACCCGCCCGAGCACCGCGCTCTCGCGCTGCGCCTGGCCGAGGAGTCCGTCGTGCTCGTGACCAACGACGGGACGCTGCCGCTGGCCGGTCCGGGCCGCACCGCGCCCGGCCGGGTCGCGGTGATCGGACCGAACGCGGACCGCTCGGATGCCCTGTTCGGCTGCTACTCGTTCGTCAACCACGTGCTCGCGCAGCATCCCGGGGTCGAGCCGCGGATCGACGCGCCCACGGTCCTCGAGGCCCTGCGCGCCGAGCTCGACGGCACCGAGCTCGTGGTCGCGACGGGCAGCCACGTCGACGACGACGACCGGTCCGGATTCGCGGAGGCGGTGGACGCGGCCCGCGGCGCCGACGTCGCGGTCGTCGTCGTGGGGGACCAGGCCGGCCTGTTCGGCCGCGGGACCTCCGGCGAGGGCTGCGACACCGACGACCTCGAGCTGCCGGGCGTCCAGCGCGAGCTGGTCGAGGAGGTCCTCGCGACCGGCACCCCCGTGGTCCTCGTCCTGCTCACCGGCCGCCCGTACGCGGTGGGCTGGGCGATCGAGCGCTGCGCCGCGGTCGTGCAGACGTTCTTCCCGGGCGAGGAAGGCGGTACCGCGCTCGCGCGGGTGCTCGCCGGCCGGGTCAACCCGTCGGGGCGGCTGCCTGTCAGCCTCCCGCGGTCGGCCGGGGCGCAGCCGTACTCGTACCTGCACCCCGCGCTGGGCGAGGGAGACGAGGTCAGCAACCTGCCCACGACCGCGCCCGCCCCCTTCGGGCACGGCCTGTCGTACACGACGTTCGAGCACACCGACCTCGAGGTCGGGGGCGAGACGCCGACCGACGGCGTCCTCGGCGTGCGCGTCCGCGTCACCAACACGGGCGACCGGGCGGGCGACGACGTCGTGCAGCTCTACGGCCGCGACCTCGTCGCCTCGGTGACGAGGCCCGTGGCCCAGCTGCTCGGCTACCGGCGCCTCCACCTCGAGGCGGGGGAGTCGGCCGTCGTCGAGCTCCGCGTCCCGACGACGCGGCTCGCGTTCGCGGGCCGCGACCTGGCCCGCGTCGTCGAGCCGGGCGAGATCGACCTCTGGGTCGGGACGAGCGCCGTCCGGGACGTGCAGGTGCGCACGCGCCTCGTCGGCGACGTGCACCACGTCGACGTGTCCTCGCCGCGCTGGACCACGGCGGAGGTCCGGTGAGCGTCGTCGCGGCGACCGCCGCGACGGACCCGCGGTACGCCCACCGGGTCGGGCAGGCGCGCGTGCGCGTCCTCGACCCGGCCGGGCGGCCTCGGGCCGGCGAGCTCGTGACCGTCGCGCAGAAGGCGCACGCGTTCGGCTTCGGCTGCACGGGCGCCGACCTCCTGCACCTCGCGGGCGTGGGCGACGAGCGCGGCCCCGGCGAGGAGCCGGCGGCCGCGGCCGTCGTCGCCCAGTGGCTGGGGCTGTTCGACACCGCGACGCTGCCGTTCTACTGGGCACGGTTCGAGCCCGTCGAGGGCCGGCCCGACACCGACCGGATGCTGCGCGCCGCACGGTGGTTCGTCGAACGGGGCGTCACCGTCAAGGGGCACCCGCTCGTCTGGCACACGCTCGCGCCGTCGTGGCTGCTCGGCCGGTCCGACGGCGAGGTCGAGGACGCGATCCGGGCCAGGATCACGCGGGACGTCACCGCGTTCGCCGGGCTCGTCGACCTGTGGGACGCGATCAACGAGGTCGTGATCCTGCCGGTCTTCGACAAGGAGGACAACGCCGTCACACGGCTCGCGCAGTCGCGCGGACGGGTCGAGACGGTCCGCCTCGCGTTCGACACCGCGCGCGCCGCCAACCCGGCCGCCCGGCTCGTGCTCAACGACTTCGACCTGTCGGAGGACTACGAGCACCTCGTCGAGGACTGCCTCGAGGCGGGGATCCGGATCGACGCCCTGGGCCTCCAGACGCACATGCACCAGGGCTTCCGGGGCGCGGACGCGATCCAGCAGATCCTCGACCGGTTCGGCCGGTTCGGGCTCCCGCTCCAGCTCACCGAGACGTCGCTCGTGTCCGGCGAGCTCATGCCGCCCGAGATCGTCGACCTCAACGACTTCCAGGTCGACGACTGGCCGTCCACGCCCCAGGGCGAGGAACGGCAGCGGGACGAGGTCGTCGCGCACTACGAGACCGTCGTCGCGCACCCCGCGGTCGAGTCCCTCACGTACTGGGGGATGACCGACGCCACCGCGTGGCTCGGGGCGCCGTCCGGCCTCGTCCGGCGGGACGGCACCCCGAAGCCCGCCTACGACGCGCTGCGCGGGCTCGTCCGCGGGCAGTGGTGGCTGCCGCCGACGACCGTCCGCACGGACGACGACGGCACCCTCGAGGTCCGCGGCTTCGCGGGCCGGTACGCGGTGTCCGCCGGTGTCGCCCCCGAGGCGGCCGGCCCCCTGGCCCCGGCCGGAGCCACGCTCGAGGTGGCGCCCGGGGAGAGCCGGGCGGACGTCGTCCTCGGCTGACACGTGCCGCGCGCGGTATCACCGCGCGCGGCACCGCCCTCCATCCCCGCAAGACGCCGACCACCGGGCTCGACCCGGCGGCCGGCCCGGGCGGTCGGGTCGAGGAGGACACGATGAAACGGCTCGTGGTGTGCTGCGACGGCACGTGGGGCTCGCCGGTGAACGCGAGCGTCACCAACATCGAGAAGATCGCGCGCGCGATCCGGACCGACAAGCCCGTCGAGGGCGTGCAGCAGATGGTCTTCTACGTCGGCGGGGTCGGGGCGCGCGGCTACCTCGCGGACAAGATCCTCGGCGGCGCGTGGGGCTACGGGATCACGACGAACGTCGTCGAGGGCTACCGCGTCATCGCGATGAACTACGACCCCGGCGACGAGATCTTCGTGTTCGGGTTCTCGCGCGGCGCGTACACGGCGCGGTCGGTCGCGGGGATGATCTCCTCGGTCGGGCTGCTGCGGCCCGAGTCGCTGCTCCGCGACGGGCTCGCCAAGGCCGAGCGTGCGTACCGCGACTACGGTCCGGACGGCAAGGAACGGCGGGCCGCGTTCCGGACCGCGAACTGCTACGACAGCACCCCGATCACGTTCCTCGGCGTCTTCGACACCGTCGGCGCGCTCGGCGTCCCGCTCCCGTTCCTGCGCAAGGCCAAGTTCCACGACGTGACGCTGTCGGCGTCGGTGCGGTGCGCGCGACAGGCGCTGTCCATCGACGACCGGCGCATCAAGTTCGAGCCCAGCCTGTGGGAGGTGCCCGCCGACGAGCCGCCCGGGCGCGTCAAGCAGGTGTGGTTCCCCGGCTCGCACAGCGAGGTGGGCGGCGGGACCGCGAACCGTGGGCTGTCCGACGTCGCGCTGCGCTGGATGGTCGGCGAGGCCGCGGAGGTGGGGCTGGTCGTCGACCCGGACCGGATCGAGGCGCAGGTCGAGCCCGAGGCGCGGTTCGTCAGCCACCCCGGCCCCGGGCCGCTGTTCGGGACGCTCAACCTGTTCAGCGCCCTGCACCGTCACCCGCGCTTCCGGCGCGGGCGAGGGCACTGGCGGCGCGCGCTCGACGGGATCGAGGCGCCCCACGCGCCCGCCCTCGTCTACCGGACGACGATCGCCGAGCACGCCGACCGGATGAGCCGCGTCGAGGGCTCCGCGTACCAGCGCGACGCCGTGAACATCGGTTGGTGGCGGGCGCGCGTCGGCGGCGCGCTGCCGGTCGAGCCGATCGCTTGCGAGGCGCACGACGACCGCCAGGTCGAGCTCGTCTGACCGCCCCACCCCGCGAAGTACTCCGGATGCCGGGGACTTCGCGGGGTATGCGGGATGCCGGGGTACTTCGCGAGGTATGCGGGATGCCGGGGTGCGTCGCGAGGTATGCGGGATGCCGGGGTACCTCGCGAGGTATGCGGGATGCCGGGGTACGTCGCGCTCGGACGACGACGGCGCCGCACCCGGGCGGGGAGCGGCGCCGTCGTCGTCGGCGTGGCCGGGGCGTGCGCCCCGGGCACGCGGTCAGCCGGTGTTCTGGACGCCCGCGGCGACGCCGTTGAGCGTGAGCAGCAGGAGGCGCTGCTGGGTCGCGACCTCGTCGGCGGGCAGGTCGCCGGCCCGCAGGGCGCGCAGCGCGCGGAGCTGGAGCAGCGAGAGCGCGTCCACGTAGGGGCTGCGGAGCTGCACCGCACGGCCGAGGACACGGAGGTTCGCGAGCACGCGCTCCTTGTCCGTGACCTTGAGGACCCACTCCTGGGTGAGCTCGAGCTCCGAGAGGACCAGGTCGGCCAGGTCGTCGCGGTCCCCGAGCGCCAGGTAGCGCCGCGCGATCCGCATGTCCGTCTTGGCGAGCGACATCTCGATGTTGTCGATCATCGTGGCGAAGAGCGGCCACTCGGCGTACGCCGTGCGCAGCAGCTCGAGGTCGCCGACCTCCGCGAGCGCGCTGCCCAGCCCGAACCACGCGGTGAGGTTGATGCGGGCCTGCGTCCACGCGAAGTTCCACGGGATGGCGCGCAGGTCGTCGAGGGAGTTGACGGACAGGCCGCGCTTGGCGGGACGGGAGCCGAGCGGGAGCAGCCCGACCTCCTCCTGCGGCGTCACGTGCGCGAACCACTGCGGGAAGCCGTCCGACTTCACGAGCTCGAAGAACCGAGCCCGGGACACGGTGTCGAGCTTGCCGCCGAGGTCGGCGAACCGCTCGGCCGCACCGGCGTTGCGCTGTTCGATCGAGGGCGCGTCGTGCAGCAGCGTCGCCGCGGCGACCTGCTCGATGTGCCGGACGGCGATGATCGGGTTGCCGTAGCGCGCGGCGATGACCTCGCCCTGCTCCGTGAGCTTGAACCGGCTCTCGACCGAGCCCGGGGGCTGCGCGAGGACGGCGCGGTTCGCGGGGCCGCCGCCACGCCCGACGGCGCCGCCGCGGCCGTGGAACAGCGTGAGCTCGATCCGGTTCTCCTCGGCCCACGCGACGATCCGGCTCTGCGCGGTGTACAGCTCGAGGGTCGCGGAGACCGGGCCGACGTCCTTGGAGGAGTCGGAGTACGCGAGCATGACCTCCATGCGGCGGTCGGTCTGCGCGAGGCGCTTCTCGACGCGAGGGTCATGGACGATCTCGCCGAGGATGCGCGGGCTCGCCTCGAGGTCCGCGAACGTCTCGAACAGCGGGATCACGTCGATCACGGGCGGCGTGCCGCCCGGTCCGACCGCGTGCTCGGCGAGCGTGTAGACGTTCGCCAGGTCCGCGGAGCTCTGCGTGAACGACACGATGTAGCGGCGCGCCGCGATGATCCCGTAGCGGGCCTGCACGTCGACGATCGCGCGGAAGACGGACAGCACCTCGCGGCTGCGGTCGCTCAGGCGGGACTCGTCGACTCCGCCCTCGGGTGTCCGGCCGCCGTCGGCGAGGACCTTCTCGATCTCCTCGAGCGTCTCGCGGTGCACCTGGGAGTGCTGGCGCACCTCGAGCTCGGCGAGGTGGAACCCGAAGGTGCGGACCTGCCAGACGAAGTCCTGCAGGTCGCCGTACGCGACGCGCGGGGCGCCGGCGGCGACGAGCGAGTCCTGCACCGTGACGAGCTCGTCGAGCAGCTCGTCCGCGCCCGTGTAGGCGACGGGCTCCTCGCCGGCGAGGGTCGCGGCGAGCCGCCGCGCGACCACGAGGATCGCCTGCCGGTGCGGCTCGTCGGGCGACCGGGCCTCGACCTCGTCGGCGAGCTCCGGGTCGAGCTCGCGGAACCGGGCGAGCTGTGCGACGAGCGCGTCGGACGGGGGCGTGGTCGCGGCGTCGACGGTGGTCGCGCGGCCGATGCGGACGGCCACGTTCTGGTAGGCGTGCAGCACGTGCTCGTTGGCGATCGCCGCCGCCTGGCGCGTGATGTCGGCCGTGACGTTCGGGTTGCCGTCGCGGTCCGCGCCGATCCACGAACCGAGCTTGACGAACGGCTCGACGGCCGGCGCCTCGGCGCCCGCGCGGTCGCCGTTCACCCAGCCGTCGAGACGGCGGTACACCTGCGGGAACGCGGTGAAGAGGGTCTCGTCGAACACGCCCATCGCGGTCCGGACCTCGTCGAGCGGCGACGGCTTGCTGGTGCGCAGCGGGGCCGTGCGCCACAGCTCGTCGACCTCGGAGAGCAGGCGCCGCGTGTTGTCGGCCAGCGCGACGCCGCCGAGCTGCTCGAGCTCGCGGCGCTCCATGAGGACCGTGATGCGGCGGATGCACGCGGCGACCGCGCGTCGTCGGGCCTCGGTGGGGTGGGCCGTGAGGACCGGCCGGAACTCGAGCGCCTTGAGGCGCCGCGCGGACTCGGCCGGACCGACCTCGCCCACGAGCTGCGCGTACGCGGCGGGCAGCGAGTCCTCGGCGCGCGCCTCGGTGGGGGACAGGCCCGCCTCGCGCTGGCGCAGCACCCGGACGCGGTGGTTCTCCTCCGCCAGGTTCACCAGGTGGAAGTAGGCGGTGAACGCCTTGGCGACGTCCTCGGCGCGCTGGGCCGAGAACCCGGCGATGAGCTCCTCGGCCTGCTCGATCGACGCCGACGTCCCGTTCTCGGAAGCCGCCTGGATGGTCAGCGCGCGGAGGCGCTCGACGTCGTCCAGGAGGTCCTGGCCGCCCCACTCGCGGAGCACGGTGCCGAGCATCTCGCCCAGCAGCCGGACGTCCGCGCGCAGCGGCTCGGGCATCTCGTCCCGGGCATGTCCGCGTTCTACGTCGTTCGACATCACGGGTCCGAGGGTACCCACCTGTCCGTACCACCCGTGCCCACGGCCGGATCGTGGGACCGTGCCGCCGTCGACGACGCGGGTGCCGCCGTCGGCGAACACGGCTGCGCGGGTGGGCCTCGGGGGCGGAAGATGGGCGCATGGGTCACCGCGACGCTCTCGTCCCCGTCCAGCCGCACATCCGCGGCAACCCCGACGCCCCCGTGACGATCGTCGAGTTCGGGGACTTCCAGTGCCCGTTCTGCCGCGACGCCGCGCCCGTCATCGACGAGCTGGTCGAGGCGTCGAACGGGCACGTCCGCCTGGTCTGGCGCCACTTCCCGCTGTTCGAGGTGCACCCGTACGCGCTGACCGCGTCGCTCGCGGCCGAGGCCGCAGGCAGCCAGGGCCGGTTCTGGGAGATGCACGACGCGCTGTTCGCGCACCAGGACGACCTGTCAGACGCCGGCCTCGTGGCGCTCGCGCGCGAGGTCGGGGTGGGCGACGACTGCGTGGTCGGGGAAGCGGCGCAGGAGTTCGGGGACGTCGTCGAGGCGGACTACGCCGACGGCCTCGCCCACCAGGTGGCCGGGACGCCGACGCTCTTCGTCAACGGCGTGCGGTTCCAGGGCCGGGTCACGAGGGACCGCCTGCGTGCCGCCGTGGAGGCTCTCAAGCTCACCAAGGCCGTCTCGCAGTGACCTCTCCGCGACCTGTCGGGACGAGGTGAGGTTCGGGCCTCGCGAGCTTCCGACAGGTCGCGCCGACGGGCGACCGGTCAGGACGGGGTGAGCCTCGAGGCTCACCCCCGTTCTGACAGCACAATGGTCCGTGCCGGCCGGCGAACCACCGCACCGACCCGAGGAGCCGCATGTCCGAGCCGCTCGCGCTCTCGTTGACCCCACCCCGCCCGGGGCCGCCCCTGCGCGTGCAGATCCGGCCCGTCGCGCCGAGCCTGCGGCGCTTCCTCGCGACCGAGGCGGGCGGTGCCGCGCTCCTCCTCGCGGCGACGGTCGCGGCGCTCGTGTGGGCCAACGCCTGGCCGTCGGCCTACCGGAGCTTCTGGTCGACGGAGTCCGGCGCGCACGTCGGCGACATGCACCTCGACCTCACGCTCGGCGAGTGGGTCAACGACGGACTCATGGTCGTGTTCTTCCTGGTCATCGCGCTCGAGATCGCGCGCGAGGTCTCCACGGGCGAGCTCCGCGACCGCCGGACCGTCGCGGTGCCCGCGCTCGGGGCTCTTGCCGGGCTCGCCGTCCCGGCGCTCGTGTTCGTCGCGTTCACGCACGGCACGGGCGACGTTCACGGCTGGGGGGCGGTCATGTCGACGGACACCGCGTTCCTCATCGGCATCCTCGCGCTCTTCGGGCCCCGCTGCCCCGACCAGCTCCGCCTGTTCCTGCTCACGCTGGCCGTCGTCGACGACATCGGCGCGATCACCGTGATGGCCCTCGTCTACACGCCGTCGGTGCACGTGCTCCCGCTGGTCGTGGCGGCGGCGATCGGCGTCGTCGTGCTGGTCATGCGCTGGCTGGGCGTGTGGCAGCTGCTCCCGTACGTCGCGGCCGGGATCGCGCTGTGGTTCGCGATGCACGCGTCGGGGGTGGAGCCGACGCTCGGTGGCGTCGTCCTCGGCCTCCTCGTCCCGACGGCAGCCCCGCGCCGGCGCCAGGTGCAGGACGTCGCGCGCTTCGTCCGGCTGTTCGAGCTCGAGACGACGGCGGAGCGCGAGCACCAGGCCGAGCTCGCCGGGCGCGCAGCCGTCCCCGTGAACGAACGGCTCCAGCGCGCGCTGCACCCCTGGTCGGGGTTCGTGATCGTGCCGATCTTCGCGCTCGCCAACGCGGGCGTGCGGCTCGACGGCCAGGCGCTCCAGGACGCGCTCCACTCGCGCGTCGCGATCGGGATCGCGATCGCGCTGGTCGCCGGGAACCTCGTCGGCGTGTTCGGGGCGTCGTTCGTGGCGCTCCGCACGGGCGTGGGGGTGCTCCCCGGCCGCGTCCGGTACGGGCACCTGCTGGGTGGGGCGATCCTGTGCGGCATCGGCTTCACGATCTCGCTGTTCGTCACCGACATCGCGTTCACCGACGAGGCCACGAAGGCGGAGGCGAAGGTCGGGATCCTGGCCGGGTCGCTCGTCGCCGCGCTGCTCGGCACCGCGGTGCTGCGGTTCTTCGGCGAGCGGTCGTCGCTGTGCTCGCCGGGCGTCGAGGCGCTGCCCGCCGCGCTGCCGCCGCGGCCGTGGGTGTCGCCCGCGTCCTGAGCTGTCCCGACGGCGTCCCGTGCCTCAGTGGGTGGTGACGGGCGCGAGGTAGAGGCTGGGTGCGCACCCGACCTCGCCCGGATCGAGCTGCACCCGGTCGAAGCCGGTGAAGCTCCGGGCCCGTTCGTCGTCGTGCCGGACGGCGACCACGCAGTCGCGCGTGGACAGGAGCCCGACCGCGGCGACGAGCTCGTGGCCGTCGCGTTCGACGCGGACCGAGAGCGGGGCGGCGAAGCGCGCCGCGAGCGCCCGCTGCGCGGCTGGGGCCGTCGCGTCGTCGGGGAGCGCGTCGAGTGCCGCGCGGACCTCCTTCTCGGCGTTCGCGGGGAACGTCGGCAGCGGGGTGGGGGACGGCGTCGCGGTGGGGGTGCCGCCGGGGCAGGGGATCGGCTCCCGGTCCGCGACGTCCTGGCCCGTACGCACGACCAGTCGCCAGCACGCCCGCGCCGAGCCCGCGGTGCGCTCCTTGCCGAAGATCGCCTGCGCGGACTCGCCCGGGACGTCGACCGCGACGACCAGTTCGACCCGCGCCCCGCCCTCGCCGTCGGTCCGCCCGGACCAGGCCAGGGGCGCGACGTCGTAGGTCGCGTCGGGGACGTCGGTGGGCACGCGCGGGTCAGTGACGGCTTCCTGCGCGAGCCGGTCGGCGTCCGCCGTGCGCCCGTCGGTGGCGATGTCGTCGGCGATCCCGACGACGACGCGGTCCGCGAGGTCGCGTGCGACCCGGTCGCCGTCGGCGGGGCGGAGCGAGACCGCGACGAGCACGGGGACCGCGACGACGGCGAGGACCACGACGGCGACCACGACGACGAGCGCCGTGCCGAGCCGTCGACGCCGCCTGTCCGTGGGCTGTGCGGGATCGGTGCCGGTCACGGGGGGATCATGGCACGACGCCCCGTCGAGACGCGGGAACGCCGGTGCGCGGTTGTCGCGGGGGAATGCGGGAAACCCTGCGGATGGTTGTAGGGACAACTCACGATTCTGGAGGACCCCGTGCCCGCTCCCACCTCGAGCGATCTTCTCCCCGCCGCCACGTCGATGGCCGCGGTCACGCTGCTCGTGCGCGACCTCGACCTCATGACGCGCTACTACCGCGACGCGCTGTCCCTCGACGTGCTCGACGACGCCGTCGTGCCCGACGTGCTCGCGTCGCCCGAGGCCCTCGGCGCGGGTGGGGCGGGGAGCGCCCGGCGTGAGACCGTCGTGCTGGGGCGGGGGAGCGTGCCCGTCGTCGTGCTGCGCCGCGAACCCGCGCTGCCGCTTGCCCGCCGCGGCGAGGCCGGGCTCTTCCACACGGCGGTCCTGTTCGACGACGCCCCCGCGCTCGCGCAGGCCCTCGCGTCCGTCGCGCGGACCGCCCCCGGCACGTTCGTCGGGTCGGCCGACCACCTGGTGTCCGAGGCGTTCTACTTCACCGACCCCGAGGGCAACGGCGTCGAGCTCTACCACGACCGTCCGCGCGACCTGTGGGCCTGGGACGAGCAGCCCGACGGCCGCCGCGAGGTCCGCATGGACACCCTGCACCTCGACCCGAACGACTTCATGGGCACGCACCTGCCGTCCGCCGGGGACGCCGGGGCGGCGGCGGTCGGAGGCGCCGCCGGTGCTGTCGTGGGGCACGTGCACCTCAAGGTCGGCGACGTCGACGCAGCCCGGGGGTTCTACGTCGGCACGCTCGGCTTCGAGGAGACCGCCCGGGTCCCCGGTGCGCTGTTCGTGTCCGCGGGCGGGTACCACCACCACCTCGCCGCCAACACGTGGCAGTCGCGAGGCGCGGGGCCGCGCGCGTCCACGCTGGGGCTGGGCACGGTGGCCGTCCGCCTCCCGTCCGACGACGCCGTCACCGCGCTCGCCGACCGCCTGCGGCACGCGGGGGTCGCCACGCGCCACGACGGCGCGGCGCTACGGTTCGAGGACCCGTGGTCGAACGTGATCGAGGTCGTGGGCGCCTGAGCGCCGGTCTCGCTAGCGCGGGCCCTTGACCACGAGCACCGGGACCGGCGCGTCGAGGAGGACGCGCTGGGTCGTGGTGCCGAGCAGGAACGTGCCGACGTCGGGGCGCTTGCGGGCACCCAGCACGACGACCTCCGGGGAGACCTGGTCGACGGCGTCCAGGATCGCCTCAGCGGGCAGGACGTCGGGGTCGCGCCGCAGCACCGCGGCGTCGGCGAGGCCGGCGGGAAGCTGCTCGCGCGCGTGGGCGAGCTCGTCGTCGGGGTCGACGCCGTCCGACCGGTCGGCGCCCGGGACGCTCAGCGTGAGGAGCGTGAGGGTGGTGCCGCGCCGCTCCGCCTCGCCGACCGCGACACGCAGGGCCGCGTCGCCTTGGGGGGTCAGGTTGTACGCGAGGAGCACCGTCACGCGCCCATTGTCACCCAGGTGCGGCGGGTCCGGCAGCACGGGCCTTCGCACGGCGCGGCCCTGTCGCCGGCTCAGACGCCGGCGAGGGCGAGGCCCGGCGGGAGCAGCGGCGGGACGACGGCTCGTGCCAGGCGGGCGAGCTCGCCCGGTCGGTCCGGTCCCATCCGCTCCGCGGGGACGGTCACGCTGAGGGCGCCGACCGGGGCGCCGGCACGCACGAGCGCGACGCCGACGCACGCGATGCCGGGCTCGTTCTCCTCCCGCTCGACGGCGTACCCGACCTCGCGCGCGCGGACGATCGCGGCGTCGTCGGCGGGAGAGGCGTCGGGGACGGGCTCGGGGCCGAGGGCGAGGAGCGCGCGGCCGAGCGCGGTCCGGACCGCCGGGCGACGGCGCCCCACGGCCGACCACACGCGCACCGGCCGCTCCGGCTCGACCTTGTCGAGGTACAGGACGTCGGCGCCGACGAGGACGCCGAGGTGGACGAGCTCCTCGCTCGCCTCGCACAGCGCGACGAGCGCCGGGTGGACGAGGGCGGGCAGGTGCTCGGCGGGAGCCCAGGTCGCCCCGAGCGCCAGGGCGGCGGAGCCGAGGCGGTAGCCGCCGTCATTGGCACGGTCCACGTAGCCGCGATGGGCGAGCGCCGCCAGGGTGCGGTGCACCGACGACTTGTGGAGGCCGAGCGACTCGGCGAGCGCGCCGAGTGGGAGGCCCGCCGGCCCGGCGTCGGACAGGACCTCGAGCGCGCGCAGGGCCTTGTCGACCGCGGGGAGCGGGCTCGCGTCCGGGGCGTCCGGGGCGTCCGGGGCCGGCGGGGCGGGGGGGCTGGCGGGCACGAGGCCTCCGGGGTGTAAGGTGCGATTCGCAACGCGAAACAGGCGTTCACTATGACGAAACGCTATCACGAAGGTGATAGCCAGAGGGACGGAGCCGTCCATGACCAGCACTCCCGGCGCACCGCCCGCGCCCGACCACCTGTCAGCCGCCCGCGACTTCGTCCTCGACGCCATCGGCATCACGCGCATCGTGCCCGTGGTCGTCGTCGACGGCCCGGACGACGGCGTCGGCGTGACGCGCGCGCTCGTCGCCGGCGGGCTGCCCGTCGCCGAGATCACCTTCCGCACCGCCGGGGCACGCGACGCCGTCGCCGCCGTCGCCGACCAGCTCCCCGACGTCCTCGTCGGCGCGGGCACCGTCGTCAACGTCCGCCAGGTCGACGACGCCGTCGCCGCCGGCGCGCGGTTCCTCGTCTCGCCCGGGTTGTCGCGGGCCGTCGTCGAGCGGGCCCACGAGCACGGCGTGCCGATCGTCCCCGGCGTCGCGACCCCCACCGAGATCATCGCCGCGCTCGACCTCGGCCTCGACGTCGTCAAGCTCTTCCCCGCGGGCGTCATCGGCGGCGTCGCCGCCGTCAAGGCCCTCGCCGCGCCGTTCCCCGACCTCCGGTTCGTCCCCACCGGCGGGATCTCCGCCGCCAGCGCCCCCGAGTACCTCGCGCAGCGGTCCGTCCTGGCCGTCGGTGGGTCCTGGATGGTCGACAAAGCCCTGGTCGCCGCCGGCGACTGGGCCGAGATCACCCGCCGCACCGCGGAGGCCGTCGCCCTCGCCCAGCCCACCGGAGGAACCCGATGACCGCCCTCGACGTCCGCCCGGCCGCGGACTGCCGCTACGACGTCGTCGCCCTCGGCGAGGTCATGCTCCGCCTCGACCCCGGCGAGCGCCGCGTCCGGACCGCCCGGCACTTCGACGTCTGGGAAGGCGGCGGCGAGTACAACGTCGCGCGCGGCCTGCGCCGCTGCTTCGGGCTCCGCGGCGCCGTCGTCACCGCCCTCGCCGACAACGAGGTCGGGCGCCTCGTCGAGGACCTCATGCTCACCGGCGGCCTCGACACCTCCTGGGTGCGGTGGCTGCCTTACGACGGCATCGGGCGCACCGTCCGCAACGGCCTCAACTTCACCGAGCGCGGCTACGGGGTGCGCGGCGCCGTCGGCGTCTCCGACCGCGGGCACACCGCGACCGCCGCGATGCAGCCCGGCGACGTCGACTGGGACGCCCTCTTCTCCCAGGGGGTGCGCTGGTTCCACACCGGCGGCATCTTCGCCGCCCTCTCCGAGTCCACGGCCGACGTCGCCGAGGCCGCCATGGCCGCCGCCCGCCGGCACGGCACGATCGTGTCCTACGACCTCAACTACCGGCCGTCCCTGTGGGCCGGGATCGGTGGCCCGCAGCGTGC
The DNA here is from genome assembly GCF_042670205.1 of Luteimicrobium sp. NPDC057192. Lineage (NCBI taxonomy): Bacteria > Bacillati > Actinomycetota > Actinomycetes > Micrococcales > Luteimicrobium > Luteimicrobium sp. NPDC057192. The sequence continues at coordinate 59,907 of NZ_JBHUWD010000015.1, forward strand.
GCAAGAGGTCAACACCCGGCTCGCCCGCCACGTCGACGTCATGATCGGCAACGAGGAAGACTTCACCGCGTCCCTCGGCCTCGAGGTCGAAGGAGTCGACGAGAACCTCACCGACCTCGACACCGGCGCCTTCCGCGCCATGATCGGGCGCGCCGCCGAGGCGTTCCCGAACTTCCAGGTCATCGCGACCACGCTGCGCTCCGTGCGCAGCGCCACCCGCAACGACTGGGGCGCCATCGCCTGGTCCCGGCGCGAAGGGTTCGCCGAAGCCACCCACCGGCCCGACCTCGAGATCCTCGACCGCGTCGGCGGCGGCGACTCCTTCGCGTCCGGGCTCGCCTACGCGCTCATGGAGCTCGGGTCGGTCGCCGACGCCGTCGAGTACGGCGCCGCGCACGGAGCCCTCGCCATGACGACGCCGGGGGACACCTCCATGGCGACGCTCGCCGAGGTGAAGCGGCTCGTCGGGGGTGGGGGCGCGCGGGTCGTGCGCTGATCTTTTCGGTGGTCGGCCGGCTCGTCGTGGTTCGGTCCGGGCCGGGAGGGCGGGGTGTGCGCGCGGTCTTCCATCCGCCTCGCTCGTTCCTCGCTCGGCTCCCGCCAGACCCGCCACGACCGCGCGCACACCCCGCCCTCCCGCCCCTCCTGCGCCGTGTCGGCCCGGCCGTCGGGTGAGTTCGCGCACCGCCCGCGTCAGTACCGCCGGCGAGACGCTTCACCTCGCTCGCTGGGTGCGAGGCTGCCGCGCGTCGTCGTGCCGAACTGACGCGGATCGTCGTCCTCGCGCCGTCGAGGTGACGATCTCGGTCGGTTCGGCGCGTCGAGGGCGTGCGCGCGTCGCGCGTCGAGAGTGTGCCCCGTCGAGCAAGCGGGTTTCCCGCCGAGCAAGGGGGTCCGAGGCTCTTGCTCGGTGAGAAACCCGCTTGGTCGGCGGGGGGGGAGTATGCGCATGGGTGGCGCGGGCGGGCCTCGGGCCGGGGCCCGACGACGCCGGGTGACGGGGTGCACGAGGGCCGGGCGGGCGGGGGTGTGTCGCGGGGGCGTGGCGGGTCTGGCGGGAGCCGAGCGAGGAACGAGCGAGGCGGCTGGAAGATCGCGCGACACACCCCCGCCCGCACGGCGCGGACCGCTGCGACAGACCCTCGCCCCCGACGACGTGACGCGGGTCACGTCTCATTTCCGGCACGAGGGTGTTGCGAAAAGCGGGGGAGGTGAGGCTACGCTAACCATCGCGACCTCGGCGCCCGCCCCGGACGCACCGTCCCGTCCGCATGAACCGGGGTCCCCGTGCTCGCAACGTTCGTCATCGGCCTCCGCGAAGGCCTCGAGGCAGCGCTGATCGTCGGCATCCTCGCCGCGTTCCTCAAGCGCAACGGCGCATCGCTGCGGCCGTTGTGGATCGGCATCGGCGCCGCGGTCGTCCTGTCGGTCGCGGTGGGCGTGACGCTCGAGGTGGTGTCGTCGAGCCTCCCGCAGCAGGCCCAGGAGGGCATGGAGACCGTCATCTCGGCCGTCGCCATCCTGTTCGTCACGACGATGATCGTCTGGATGAGCAAGCACGCGCGCGGGCTCAAGAAGGAGCTCGAGGCCCACGCGGGCGAGGCCCTGCGCGAGGGGACGGCGTGGGCGCTCGCGGGCATGGCGTTCCTCGCGATCGTCAAGGAGGGCTTCGAGACCTCGGTCTTCCTCCTCGCGACGTTCCAGGCGTCGACGAGCACGGCCGCGGCGGTCGTGGGGGCCGCGCTCGGAATCGTCGTCGCCGTCGGGCTGGGCATCGGGCTGTACCACGGCGGGGTCCGGCTCAACCTGGGCAAGTTCTTCCAGTACACGGGGATCTTCCTCGTGTTCGTGGCCGCGGGCCTCGTCCTTACGATGCTGCGGCACGCGCACGAGGCGGGCTGGATCACGATCGGTCAGGGCCGCACCGTGGACCTCACGTGGCTCGCGCCGGTCGGCTCGGTCCGGGCGGCGCTCATCAGCGGCATCCTCGGGATGCCCACGGACCCGCGCGTGATCGAGCTGCTCGGCTGGGCGCTCTACCTCGTGCCGATGCTGGCGCTCGCGGTGTGGCCCGCCAAGCGGCGGTTCCAGGGACGCGCGGCGCTGCGTCTCGAGCTCGCGCTCGCGGGCGGCCTGGGCGTCGCCGCGGTCCTGCTCGCGGTCCTCGTCCCCACGGTCCCGGCCTACCGCTCGACGACGCCCGCCCCGGTCGTCGCGTCGGCGGACGGCTCGACGCCGGTCGGAACGGCCGGGCTGGGCGGGGAGAACCGCATCCTGGGCGTGCTCGACACGGACGGCAGGATCCGCAGCACGGTCTCGTTCGACGGTGCGCCGAGCGCCGCGGTGGTCGTGGCGGGCGTCGACGCGCGCGAGTCGCACGTGACCACGACGCTGCCCACCAGCGACCTGCCCGCGACCGTGACCCTCGACGACCTGCTCCGCTACGGCGGCGGCAAGCTCCCCGTCGGGGTGAGCGCCGACCTCACGCCGGGTCCGTTCGACGCCGCCTGGTCGCAGACCAGCGAGACCACCGCGTGGACCACGTCCACGGACACCCTGCTCGACGCCACCCAGACCACCACGACCGTCCTCACGCTCGACGGCGGCGGCCTGAGCGCGCCGCGCACCCTCACCGTCGCGCCCGGCTCGCTGGGCGGCGTCGCGGACTGGACCGTCGCGCCGTCCTACCGGGACGCCGTCGTGCAGCGGACCACCGCCGCGGATCTCGCCGCCCAGGACCGTGACCTGTGGCGCCGTTACCTCCCTCTCGTCCTCGCCGTGGCCGCCCTCGCCCTCGTGGCGGCGGCGCTGCGTCGTCGGAGCGCGCTCGTCCGCGCTGCCGCCGCGGCGGACGAACCCGCAACCCTCGCCTCGCCCCAGGCGGTCCCCGGCGCCGCCGCTGTCGGCGCCCAGAACTCGTAGGAGCACACGAACGATGCAGTCCTCCCTCTCCTTCCGCGCGCGCCGGGTGCGCACCGTCGCCGGGCTCGCGGGCGTGCTGGGCGCCGTCGCGCTCGTCGCCGCCGGCTGCTCGGGCGACGGCGACGCCACGGCCAAGCCGGGCGCGACGTCGTCGGGCGGCTCGACCAAGGTCGACGTGACCCTGACGGCCGCGAGCGGCGCGGACGCGTGCGAGCTGTCCTCGACCTCGGTCCCGGCGGGCCCGGTGACGTTCACGGTCACCAACAAGGACTCCGCCGCGATCAACGAGGTCGAGCTCCTGCTCAACAACCGGATCGTGGGCGAGAAGGAGAACCTCGCGCCCGGCCTCGCGGCGGTCAGCTTCACCACGACGCTCGACGGCGGCGCCTACGAGTTCTACTGCCCGGGCGCGGAGAAGGACACCGTGGCGTTCACGGTCAGCGGCCAGGCCGCGGCGGCCCCGACGGGCAGCGTCCAGTCGATCCTCGCCGAGGGGACGGCCGCATACGGGACGTTCGTCCAGAGCCAGCTCGCGGCCATGGTCGTGGGCGTGAACAACCTGAAGAAGGCCGTCGACGCGGGCGACCTCGCCGCGGCCCAGCAGGCGTACGCGACCGCGCGCCCGTTCTACGAGAAGATCGAGTCGGACGTCGACGGGTTCGTCCTGCCGGGCTTCAAGGCCACCGACAACAAGGGAAACCTCGACTACCTCATCGACATGCGGGCCTCGTCGCTCGACCCGGCGGTCGGCTGGCACGGCATCCACGCCGTCGAGCGCGACCTGTTCGGCACCAAGAAGATCGACGCCGGGACCAAGAAGTACGCCGCCGAGCTCGCGACGAACGTCGCGAAGCTGCAGGACCTCGCGAAGGGCCTCGAGTTCAAGCCCGAGGACCTCGCGAACGGCGCCGCCGGACTGCTCGAGGAGGTCCAGGCGAACAAGATCACGGGCGAGGAGGAGAAGTACAGCCACCTCGACCTGGCGACGTTCGCGGGCAACGTCGAGGGCGCCGAGCAGGCGTTCGCGGACCTCCAGCCGGGCCTCGAGAAGATCGACCCCGACCTCACCGCGCAGGTCACCGCCCAGTTCGACGCGGTGAAGACGACGCTCAAGAAGTACCAGGACAACAGCGTGCTCGGCGGCTACGTGCTGTGGACGCCCGAGCTGCGCAAGACCGACGCCGCCACCCTGTCTCGAGCGATCCAGGGCCTCCAGCAGCCGCTGTCGAAGGTCGCGGAGAAAGTCGCGACGGCCCGGTGAGCGGCTCCTCCCACGACGACGGGCGCTTCTCGCGCCGGGCGTTTCTCGGCGCCGGCATCGGTGGGCTCGCCGTCGGCGCGCTCGGCGGCGTGGGCGGGACGGCCTGGGCCCGGTCCGAGGGCGCGGACGCCGCCGCGCCCTCGGACGGCGTGCCGTCACACACGGCCTACCCGTTCTACGACCGGGCCCACCAGGGCGGGATCGACACCCCGCAGCAGCGGCACGCGATCTTCGCCGCGTACGACCTCACGGTCAGCGATCCCCGCAGCCTCCAGGTCCTCCTCGCGCGCTGGTCGGCGGCGATCGCGCAGTTCCAGCGCGGCCGCTCGCTCGGGGCGGTCGAGCCGACACGGTCGAGCGCCGTCCCCACGGACACGGGCGAGGCGGCCGACCTCGAGCCGGCGGGCCTCACGGTCACGATCGGGCTCGGTCCCGGCGTGTTCGACGACCGGTTCGGGCTCGCCGACCGCAAGCCCGCGAAGTTCGGGCCGCTGCCCGCCCTGCCGAGCGAGCGTCTCGAGGAGAACCTCACGGGCGGCGACCTGTCGCTGCAGGCGTGCGCGGAGGACCCGCAGGTCGCCTACCACGCGATCCGGGTGCTGTCCCGGATGGCCCAGGGCTCCGCGACGGTGCGCTGGACGGTCATGGGCTTCGGCCGCGCGTCGGCGGGCAAGGGCCAGAGCACGCCCCGCAACCTCATGGGCTTCAAGGACGGCACCCGCAACATCAAGTCGGACGCCGACCTCGCGTCGTTCGTCTGGCACGACGGCGCCGACCAGGCGTGGATGAAGGGCGGCACCTACCAGGTGGCGCGCAAGATCCAGATGCACATCGAGAACTGGGACTCGGACTTCATCGGAGACCAGCAGGCCGTGTTCGGGCGTTCCAAGCAGGAGGGTGCGCCCCTGTCCGGGGCGCACGAGTTCGACGCCCCGGACTTCGCGAAGAAGGGCGCCGACGGCGAGCCCGCGATCCCCGCCACGTCGCACGTCGCGCTCGCGGCGCACGAGAACAACGGCGGGCTGAAGATCCTGCGCCGCTCGTACAACTTCACGGACGGCATGAACGCCGACGGGCAGATCAACGCCGGCCTGCTGTTCATCGCCTACATGAACGACCCGGCCGCGTTCGTGACCCTGCAGACGAAGCTGGGCCAGTCGGACCGGCTCAACGAGTACATCGCCCACGTCGGGTCGGGTGTGTTCGCGGTGCCCCCCGCCCCCGCGTCGGGGAGCTACGTCGGCGAGGCGCTGTTCGGCTGACCCGGTTCAGCTGAGCCGGCGCCGCACCCACCAGACGGACAGCGCGACCGCCGCGGCCGCGAGCACGACGAGGATGCCCGTCTCGACGAGCTGGAAGTCCCAGAACCGGCTCGCGGGCTGGTAGGTGACGTCCTGCCGCAGCCCGAGCGAGCCGACCCAGTCCATGCACTGCTGGCCGGGGAGATCGCGGGAGCATTGGGTCGGGTCCGCGGGCCCGACGAACAGCTTCCCCTCGGGGGTGAGCGTCCGGTTGGAGAGCACCAGGGCGCCCTTCTGGGCGAAGTTCACGACGACCTCCATGTGCCCGCCGTTGGTCTCGGCGAAGGTCTGGATGTCGCGCAGGTCGAGCGGGACGTTCGAGTGCACGGGCGGGACCAGGTGCGGCCTGAGCCAGAGCGAGAAGGTGAGCATGACGCCGGCGACGACGGCGAACGTCGTCGCCATCGCGGGCACGGTGCGGCGCATGACCGCACCGAGGAGCACGCCGACCGCCACGGCCAGCAGGGCGTAGCCGACGGGGACGATGCCGCGCGCCAGGTAGACGCCGGGCTGCAGGCGGCCGCCCTGGGCGGAGTCGATGGGACTCGCCCACCAGGTGAGCGCGAGCGACGCCAGGCCGGCGGTCACGGCCGCGGCCCCGAGGACGAGGCCGAGCCGGGGCAGGAGCCAGCGGGTCCGTGTGACGCTCTGGGTCCAGGCGACGCGGTAGGTGCCGGCCTCGAGCTCGCGTGACACGAGGGGCGCGCCCCAGAACACGCCCGCGAGGATCGGGACCCCGATCACGGCGAGCATCCCGACGGTGTAGAAGGCGCCGGTGAGCCCCGACTTCGCGTCGTTGAGGAACGACTGCGCGAGCGCCGAGCACCGGTCTCCGGTGCAGGCCGTGCTGCCGCTCTCCGCGTACAGGGAGGCCAGGTGCGGGCCCGTGGCGACCGCCACGACCGCGAGGCAGGCGAGCAGGGCGAGAGCGAGGTAGCCCTGGGCGCGGAACAGGCGCCAGGCGAGCCAGGTCATCGGGCGACCTCCGGGGACGAGACGGTGCGAGGGGAGGGGGCGGCGGCGCGCGCCATGTAGGTGAGCACCAGGTCCTCGAGGCCGAGCTGCTCGACCTGGACCCGGTCTGCGACGACGGGCAGTGCGCTCCGCACGACGACGGTCCGGTGGCGCCCGTTGTCGGTCGCGTGCACCAGCTCGGCGCCGGGCGGCAGCGCGTCGAGGTCGCGGGCGTCGCCGGTCAGGCGGTAGTGCGTGCCCGTCGCCTCGTCGATGTCGCCCGCGAGCTGCACCCGGGAGCCGGTCAGCACCACGACGTGGTCGCAGACGCGCTCGAGGTCGCTCACGAGGTGCGACGACAGCACGACGGACGCCTCGTGGTCGACGACGTGCGCCATGAGTCCCTGGAGGAACTCGTGCCGGGCGAGGGGGTCGAGACTCGCGGCGGGCTCGTCGAGGAGGAGCAGCTCGGGGCGCTTGGCGAGTGCGAGCGTGAGCGCGAGCTGCGCCCGCTGGCCGCCCGAGAGCCGGGCGGCCTTCTGGGTGGTGTCGAGGCCGAGGTCCCCGATCCGGCGCTCCGCGAGCTTGGCGTCCCAGCGCGGGTTGAGGCGGCGACCGAGCTGGAGGTGGTCGGCCACCGTGAGGTTCGCGTAGGTGGGCGCGTCCTGCGCGACGAACCCGACGCGGGCGAGCTGGTCGGGGCCGGAGGCAGGAGCGTCGCCGAGCACCTCGATCTCGCCCGACGTCGGCCGCAGCAGTCCCGCGGCGAGGCCCAGGAGGGTCGACTTGCCGGCGCCGTTGGGTCCGACGAGCGCGACCACGCGCCCGGTCGGGATGTCGAGGGTGCAGTCGTCGAGCGCGGTCCGGCGTCCGTACCGCTTGGTGAGGCCGCGGGCCGCGAGCGCCGAGGTCATGGCTCGACCCGCAGGTGCTCGCGCAGCGTGCCGTGGACGAGGGCCTCGACGCTCTCGTCGTCGAGCCCGGCGCGTTGAGCGTCCTCGATCCAGCGCACGAGGTCGGCGCGGAGCCGGACGTACGAGGCGGCGGGGACACCTCCTGCGAGGGAGCCGGTGACGAACGTGCCGAGCCCGGGACGCGGCGTGACGAGCCCGGCGTACTCGAGCTCGCGGTACGCCTTGTGCACGGTGTTGGGGTTGATGGTGACCGTCGAGACGACCTCGCGGACGGTCGGGAGCTGGTCACCCTCGCGGAGGAGGCCGAGCCGGAGGGCGTGGCGCACCTGCTGCACGATCTGGAGGTACGGCGCGACGCCGGACGAGGAGTCGAGGTGGAACTGGATCATCGGTCATCCCATTCTGCTAGGGCATTAGCACAATAGGACGGCGGGGCGCCTTCGGGCAACCGTCGAGTTCCAGGGGTGCGGGGTGCGCGCGTGGGGGCGCCTGGCGGACGGCGTGTCGTCAGGCGGCGGCGAGCTGCTCGCGGACCTGCCGCTTGGCGCGCGTGAGGATCCCGGACATGCCGTTGAGGCGGAGCGGGCTCACGGCGTTCGTGAGGCCGAGGCTCATCGGGTAGTCGTCCGGCACGTCGAGGACCTCCCGCGGGCTGAGCCCGTCGAGGCCCTGCGCGAGGATCGACGCGAAGCCGCGCGTCGTCGGCGCCTCGGCCGGCGCGGTGGCGTAGAGGTGGACGCGCTGGTCGCCGTCGATCTCCGCGAACGCCCGCACGGGCGACTGGCACTCCTCGACGCGCTCGAGCATGCCCGGCGCGTTCTGGTAGCGGACCGGGATCTCCGGCAGCTCGCGCGAGAACTCCAGGAGGAGCTGCAGCCGGTCGCGCTCGCCGAGCGCGAGGAAGTCGTCGCGGATCTCCGCGAGCACGGGCGGGAGCGTCGTCTCGGTCACGGGTCCATCCTTCCACTGGTGCACGGGCACGGGGGTGGTGTCTCACCGCCGGGGCGTCGCGCCGTCGGCTTGTCAGAACCTGACGGCAGCAGAGTGCGGTCAGCTTCTGACAGCCCGCGGGGGATCCGACGACGACGGCGCCCGTCTCTGCGGGGAGGCGGGCGCCGTCGTCGGGGGTGCTCCGGGCGGAGCGGGCGGCTCAGGCCGCGAGCTCGCCCGGCTCCTCGCCCTTGGCGATCGGGACGCGGACGGCGTTGCCCCACTCGGTCCAGGAGCCGTCGTAGTTGCGGACGTTCTCGAGGCCGAGGAGGAAGTGCAGCGCGAACCACGTGTGGCTCGAGCGCTCCCCGATGCGGCAGTAGGTGATCACGGCGTCGTCCTCGGTGAGGCCGAGGCCGCCGTCGCGGTAGATGCCCTCGAGCTCGGCGCGGGACTTGTAGGTGCCGTCCTCGGCGACCGCGGTGGCCCACGGCACGTTGCGCGCCGTCGGGATGTGGCCGCCGCGCAGGACGCCCTCCTCCGGGTAGTCCGGGATGTGCAGGCGCTCGCCCGTGTACTCGGGGAACGACCGGATGTCGACGAGCGGGCCCCGGCCGATGTGCGCGAGCACGTCCTCCTTGAAGGCGCGGTACGTGACGTCGTCGCGCTCGGCGGCCGGGTACTCGGCCGGCTCGGGCGCCGGGGCATCGGTCGTGAGCTCGCGGCCCTCCGCGACCCAGAGGTTCCGCCCGCCGTCGAGGAGGCGGACGTCGGCGTGGCCGTAGAGCGTGAAGAGCCACGCGGCGTATGCGGCCCACCAGTTGTTCTTGTCGCCGTAGACGACGAGCGTCGTGTCCGGGGTGATGCCCTTCGACGCGAGCAGCGCGGCGAACTCCGCGCCCGTGATGAACTCGCGCACCTCGGGGTCGTTGAGGTCGGTGTGCCAGTCGATCTTCACCGCGCCGGGGATGTGGCCCGTCTCGTAGAGCAAGACGTCCTCGTCCGACTCGACGACGACGAGGCCGGGGTCGCCGAGGTGCTCGGCGAGCCAGGCGGTGGTCACGAGGCGCTCAGGATGCGCGTACTCGTTGATCTTCGGGGAGCTGGTGTCCAGTGCGGCAGGCATGGGACCCACTCTAGGTCCGGCGGGGCCCCGCCGGGAGGGGGCCGTCTCGGTCGGTGAGACGACGTGTCCGGATCCAGGGACCGGCTCAGGAGCCCCAGCCGGCGAGGCGCCCGAGGGCGACGAACGCGGCGGCCAGGAAGAGGAACACGTTGAGCCCGAGGTTCTCCGTCTCGTGCCGGCGCAGGTGCACCGTCACGGCGCCCACCTGGAGGGCGGCGAGGCAGGTCGCGGCGATCGGTGTGAGGATCTCGGCGATGCCCGTGGCCTCCGGGACGATCAGCCCGACGGCGCCCAGCACCTCGGCCGCGCCCACGAGCTTGACGGTCGCCGCGGAGAAGTCGTCGACCCACGGCATCTGGGCGTGGAGCGTCTCTCGCGTGTAAGCGAGCTTCATGATCCCCGTTCCCAGGTGCACGGCGGCGAGGATGCCGGCGACGATCCACAGGGCGAGGTCCATGGGGCTCCGATCGTGAGGTGCGAACGGGCTCATCGTCCGTGAATCTGGAGGGAGAGGCAAGCACGATCGCGAGCCCGCGGAGGTGGAGAGTGTCGAGGTCGCAGGCAGGTTCCGACGACGGGCGCTGGTCCCAGGACGTCACCGAGCACTCGGACGCCATCGACCTCGAGGACGGCGTCTTCACGTGGAAGGACCCGAAGCGCATCGCGCGGTCGCTCCGCGACTCGGCCGAGGCCAGCGGACGGCGCAAGAGCTCGCCCTACCGGTCCGCGATGTCGATGCTCACGTTCTACGTCAACCGGGCGGGCAAAGACCTCGACGCCGACCAGCGCGACGTGCTCGAGCGGGCCAAGGACGAGCTGCGCGCGCTGTACGGGAAGGACTGACACCGCCCGGCGTTGCGCCGGGCGGTGCCGGCGGGCTCAGCGGTACCACTCCTCGTCGATCGAGGCGAGGCGCGACGGGTGCACCTCGCCACCGAGCCCGTAGAAGCGCTGGAAGCTCATGAGGAGCGGGCGCCACCGGTCGGGGTCGACCCGGTGCGCGGTCCCCGCCATCCGGACGTCCTCGTGGACGTGCACGCGTGTGACCCGGACCTCGAACGCGACCACCGACCCGGCCTCCTCGGGGTCGTCGCGCTCGAGCGGGTGGGTGTGGACGAGCCGCGCCTCGAGGTTGACCGGGCACTGGGCGACGCGGGGCGGCGCGACGGTGTCCGACGGCACCGGGGTCAGGCCGGCGCGGCCGAACTTGTCGGGCTCGTGCCGGTACCCGGCCGCGGACTTGCGCGCGGACACCGGGTCGCGACCCGTGGTGAGGGCGATCCGGTCGACGGCGTCCACCTGGGCGGACGAGGGCAGGTTGAGCACGCACTCACCGGTCGCCTCGAGGTTGAGCGCGGTCTGGGACCGGGCGCCCAGTCCCAGGACCGCCGTCTTCCCGAGCCAGAACACCGACGACATCGGCGCGAGGTTCGCGTGGCCGCCGGCGTCCAGCGTGCTGAGGAGGACGACGGGCGTGCCGAAGTAGAGGATCGCGGGATCGATCACGGCGTGGGTCGGGGTGGTCGTGGCGGCGGGTGCCGGGGTGGTGAAGGTCATGCCTCCAGCGTCGACGGCCGGGGCCGGGCGCGTCTGGCGGGAATCCGACGCCTCACCCGGCGGCCGGACGGCGTAGGACCATGACGTCCATGCGGCCCTCCTGGACGGTCTCGCCGCGCTGGTTCCGGAGCGTGACCTGCCGCTCGACGACCCCGTACGTGCCCTTGCTCGTCGGGCGCGCGCCGAGGATCTCGACGGTGCACGTGAGGGTGTCGCCGATGAAGACAGGCGCCGTGAAGCGCCACCCGTCGATCCCGAGCAGGGCGACCGCCGTGCCCTCGAAGACCCCCGTGCGGGCGATCAGCCCGAGGCACAGGGACGCGCCGAGCATGCCGTGCACGATCCGCTGCCCGTAGCGCGTGCCCGCCGCGAACTCCGTGTCCGTGTGGACCTGGTTGGCGTCACCCGTCCAGGCCGCGAACGACACGACGTCGGCCTCCGTGATCGTCCGGCCCGGGGTCGTGAGCACCTGGCCGGCGGCGAAGTCCTCCAGGTGGCGAGGAGGGCCGAACGTCGGGGGTGCGGGGTGGAAGGAGGGCTCGGTCGCGGGGGAGGTGGCGTCGTCGGGCACGGTGCGACCGTACTCCCGTCGCTCGCGGGGCGGCGCGCTCCGCGCCCGCGTGCGGGTGGGCCGCACTCCGTCAGGGGAGCAGGACGAGGCGCGTCCCGCGGGCCTCGCCCGCCTCGAGCCTCCGGTGCGCCTCGGCGGCGCCGGCGAGCGGGAGCTCCTCGACCGCGCGCGGGCGGAGGGCGTCGTCGGCGACGAGCAGGTTGATGCGGCGCGCCGCCGCCGCGAGCTCGTCGACCGTCGCGACGGAGATCGCGAACCCGCGCAGCTGCAGGTCGTGCGTGTACACGGGCCCGACAGGCAGCTCGGGCCGCGCCCGCATCCCGGCGAGCAGGACGACGCGTCCCCGCGGGGCCATGAGCCCGACGGCCAGGTCGAGGTCGTGCTGTCCGGAGGTGTCGACGTGGACGTCGACGCCGTCCGGTGCCGCCGTGCGCAGCCGGGCGGCGAGGTCGAGGGAGCGGTAGTCGACGACGGCGTCCGCACCGAGCGCGCGGACCACGTCGGCATCCTCGGCGCGGGCGGTCGCGACGACGCGTGCCCCGGCACGCGCGGCGAGCAGCACAGCGGCCCGGCCGACGTGTCCCGCGGCGCCCGCGACGAGCACGGTCTCGCCCGGTCGCACGGCGCCGTGGAGCTCGACGGCGAGGAACGCCGTCGCGGCCGGGTGGAGGACCGCGACGAGCTCCGCCGGCGCGACGTGGTCCGGTGCGTGGTAGAGCCGGTCGGCCGGTACCGCCGCGTACTCGGCCGCGGCACCCTGGCGTCCCGCGTGACCCAGGCTGTTCGTCCACACCCGGTCGCCGACGGCGAAGCCTGGTACGCCCGGGCCGCACGCGACGACCGTCCCGACGAGGTCTCGGCCGACGACGAACGGCGAGGGCAGAGGCGTCGCGTAGGCGCCCGACCGGACGAACGTGTCGACGTGGTTCACCGCGACCGCCTCGACCCGGACGAGGGCGTCCGTGGGCCCCGGCGTGGGGACCGGGAGCGTGTCGTAGCGGATGGACTCGGCGGGCCCGGGATGGTCGACGAACGCCGCGTGCATGCGGTCCGGGAGCGCGGTCACCCGTCCAACGTACCCACGACGGCGCCACGGCACGTGGCGCGCACGTGCACGTTGCTTTCCCCTCGGGAAAGTGATTGACTTTCCTGTATGGAAACAGACCCTGGTGGCCCGGGCGACGCCGAGCGCACGCTGCAGCAGATCGCGGCCGACCGGGCGCGACTCGCCGGTCGCATGACGGCGCCGCGCTGGTACGGCCCGCTCGTCGGGCTCCTCCTCGCGGCTCTGCTCGTGTCGACGCTCGTCGGCGACGGCTGGTGGCGCTACCTGCCCGCGCTGCTCGGCCTGGGCGTCGCGCTCGCGCTCGACGCCGGGTACCGCCGCGCGACGGGCATCGTCCGGAAGGCGCCGCGGGGCGGCCGCGCGCTGCGCGTCGAGGTCCTGCAGGTCGGGGCGGTCATCGTCCTGTACTGCGTCGCGGCGCTCTTCGCGGGTATGCACGAACCGCTGCTCGTCGTCGCGGTCGCGCTCGTCGGCCTCGCCGTCGGCTGGGGCCTCGTCCGGCTCACCGACCGCGCCGTCGCCGGCGACCTGCGCCGTGCCGTCTGACCCGCTCTTCGACCCCGCGATCCACGCCCCGAACCGGCTGCGGCTCTGCGCCGCCCTGCGGGTCGTGGACCGGATGGAGTTCAGCGCCCTGCGCGAGGTCCTCGAGCTCAGCGACGCGAGCCTGTCCAAGACGATCGCGGCGCTCACGGACGCGGGCTACGTGCGCACCGCCAAGGCGGCGTCGAGGACGCGAGACGACGCCCGCCGCACGACCTCCGTCGCGCTCACCGCGACCGGGCGCCGCGCGTTCGACCGGCACATGGCGGCCCTGCGCGAGCTCGCCGGCGACAGCTGGGAGGGCGCTACGCGCGGTACCCCTGCGTGAACCGGGACGCGCCCAGCCGCAGCAGGTCCTCGTCCGGGACGAGCGGCGGGACCTCGGGGTCGTCGGGCAGCTCGAGCGTCGCGGCGAGCCGGACGTCCCGCGACGACGCGCCGACCTCGACGACGAACTCCCCGCCCTCGCGACGCCACGCGCCGAAGCGCCCGTCGCCACGGTCGACCGCGACGTCCCAGTACGCGAAGTCGCGGCTGACCAGCGTGAACGTGACGACGGCGCTCGCACCCGGCTCGAGCGTCACCTTCTCGAACCCGCGGAGCTCCCGGACGGGCCGGCGCACGGCGGCGTCGGGGTCCCCGACGTAGAGCTGGACGACCTCGCGGCCTGCGACCGGTCCGGTGTTCGTGACCGTGCAGCGCACGCGGACGTCCCCGGCGTCCGCGTCGAGCACCTCGACCTCGAGCCCGGAGTACGCGAACGTCGTGTACGAGAGCCCGTGCCCGAACGGGTACCGGACCTGGCGGCGCAGCGCGTCGTACCAGCGGTAGCCGATGAACACGCCCTCGCCGTAGAGCACGGTGCCGCGCTCACCCGTCCAGGTGACGTAGCCGGGGGCGTCCTCGACGGCGAGCGGGAACGTCTCGGCGACCTTCCCCGACGGGTTGACCCGCCCGAGCAGCACGTCGACGACGGCGCCCGCCCCGGCCTGACCCGGCAGCCACGCCTCGACGATCGCGTCCACGCGGTCGTGCCAGGGGTCGAGCGTCACGGCGGCCCCGTTCGACAGCACGACCACGAGCGCGGCGCCGGTCCTCTCGCGCAGGTCGGCGAGCCGGCCGAGCAGGGCCACCTGGTCGGCGGGGAGCGCGAGCGTGGTCCGGTCGTCGGCCTCCTGCTCGAACGCGAGCGGCAGCCCGACGAACGCCACCACCACGTCCGCGCCCTCCGCGGCAGCGACGGCCTCGTCGGCGAGGCGGACCGCGGCGGGCGAGAGCGGACCGGCGGCGACGCGCTCGGCGGCCGCGGCGAGGCGCAGCGCCTCCGCCAGCGCGGCCGACCGCCGGGCCGGGCCTGTGCCGTCGTCGACGAACGTCGCGCCGTGCGCGTCGAGGTAGGCGCGCAGGTCGTCCTGGTACGCGTCCTTCGGGGTATGCACGTAGCCGGGGGCGTAGCCGACCCGGTCGCCCAGCGCCGCACGCAGCTCGACGAGCGCCGAGTCGACGCGGGTCGGGTCGACCCCGGAGGAGCCGCCGCCCTGGATCCGGGCGTGCTCGGCGAACGCGCCGACGACGGCGACCCGGCCGACGGCGAGGGCGTCGAGCGGGAGCACGGCCCCGACGCCCGCAGCCGGCCCGGCCGCCCGGGGCTCGTTGCGCAGGAGCGTCACGGCGCCGGCGGCGGCCTCACGAGCGAGCGCGTGGTGCTCGTCGGCGCGCAGCAGGGTGAGCTGCTCGGGGGTCAGGCGGTCGCCGGGGGCGACCCCGAGGTCCATGACCGGGCCGTCCACGAGGTCGGGGCCCGGGTAGGTGCGGGCCACGAGCGTGAGGACACGCCGGGCGGCGGCGTCCACCACGGCCTCGTCGAGCTCGCCGGCCCGCACGGCCGCGACGACCTCCGCGTCGGTGACGCCACCGGTGCCGGGCATCTCGAGGTCGAGGCCCGCACGGAGCGCGGCCACGCGGTGGTGGACGGCGTTCCAGTCGGACACCACGGCGCCGTCGTAGCCCCACTCGTCGCGCAGGACGTCGGTGAGGAGCCAGCGGTTCTCGGAGGCGTGGACGCCGTGGAGCCGGTTGTAGGAGCACATGACGGTCCAGGGGTTCGCCTGCTTCACCGCCCGCTCGAACGCGGCGAGGTACGTCTCGCGCAGCGTCCGCTCGTCGGCCTCGACCGAGATGCGGGTGCGCTCGATCTCCTGGTTGTTGGCGGCGAAGTGCTTGAGCGACGTGCCGACCCCGACCGACTGCACGCCCTCGACGTACGCGGCGCCCAGCTCCCCGGACAGCAGGGGGTCCTCGGAGAAGTACTCGAAGTTCCGGCCGCACAGCGGCGAGCGCTTCATGTTGACGCCCGGCCCGAGCACGACCTGGACGCCCTCCGCGCGCGCCTCCTCGCCGATCGCGGCGGCGACCCGCCGGACGAGGTCGCGGTCCCAGGACGCCCCCATCGCGGACGCCGTCGGGAACCCGGTGGCGGGCACCCAGACCATGTCGACGCCGGTCTCCTTGCGCAGGCCGTGCGGGCCGTCGCCGACCTCGATGGCCGGGACGTGGACGCCGTCGGCGGGGCGCTCGATCGTCTCGGTGTACCAGTCGTCGTGCCCGGACAGGAGGGAGGCCTTCTCCTCGAGGGTGAGGGCGGCGAGCGTCGCGTCGACGTCGAAGGGGGCGGTCATCGGTGTCCTTGGTTCGTGGTGCGGTGTCAGGTGAGGAGGAAGTCGTCGGGGTGGTCGTCGCGCACCCGGGCGAGGAGGTCGGGTCCGACGTCGACGCCGCCCTCGGCGAGCGCGTCGAGCACGACGCCGGACAGCGGCGAGGCGGTGGCGACCGTCACGCCGGCCGCGGGCGCGACCTGGGCGAGCTCGGCCACGAGGGCGTCCCGCATGGCCGGGTGCTCGGACGTCGCGACCGAGCCGTTGAGCAGCACGGGCAGCTCGCCGGACGCCAGGTCGACGCCGACGCGCCGGGCGCACCACTGCGCGTACCCGACGAACGCGCGGGCCTGCCGGGCGACGATCTGGACCGCGACGTCGTCGCCGGCGCCCGCGGCCGCGAGCACGGCCCGCGAGGCACGCCACAGGTCCGAGTGGGGCCGGGCGCCGAACCGCCGCGTGAAGGTGTGGCGGAGCTCCCAGGCGTCGGCGACGCCGAAGAGCCCTAACAGCTCGTCGGTCAGGGCCGTGGCGGGGCCGAGCCCCATCCACGCCCGGACGACGGCCGCGAGCGCGGCGTTGCCGAGCCCGCCGCCGCCCAGGTCGTCGAACACGAACATGCCCGAGCACTCCTCGCGCCCGTCGCGCGAGCGGGCGGCGACCGCGGGACCGGTGCCGACGGTGATCGACACCGCGACCCCGGAGCCGTCGAGGAGACGCAGCGACGCGAAGCCGTCGTTCTTGATGGTGCGCGGTCCGAGCTCCGGCAGGCGCTGCGCGAGCTGCTCGTCCCAGAAGGCGGCGTCCTCGGGGTAGTCGACGCCGGCCAGGCGGAACGCGGAGGACGTCAGGTCGCCCGTCGACACGCCGGCCTCGCGACGCGCCGTCCCGACAGCCCCGAGGACGGCGTCGAGCGCCTCCGGCACGCTGGGCGCGCCGTAGATGTCGCCGCAGGCGCCGCGGCCCCGTCCCAGGACGGTGCCCTCGCCGTCGACGACGAGGGCGACCGTCTTGGAGTTGCCGGCGTCGACCGCCAGATGGAAGGTGCTCACTTCAGGAGGCGCTCCGGCAGGTACGCGCGGTGCGCGTAGGCCATCTCGTCGTACAGCTCCTCGGCGACGCGCAGCGTCGGGACCATCGGGTTCGCGGCGAGGGCCCGGATGCCGTCGGCGCGCGTCCCGTTCCAGGCCGCCTCGGCGGCGAGGTACTGGTACTCGGCGAGCTCCTGGACGAGGCCGCGCACGGCGTGGGGGAGCGGCTTCTGCGGCAGCGGGTGCACGCCCTGCGCGTCCACCGTCGACCACATCTCGACGACGACGTCCTCGTCGAAGCCCGGCAGCGCACCGCCGGTGTTCGGCAGGTTGACGGGCAGGCGGGCGCCCGTGTCGTTGTAGTAGGCGCTCATGACGTC
Source organism: Luteimicrobium sp. NPDC057192 (assembly GCF_042670205.1). Lineage (NCBI taxonomy): Bacteria > Bacillati > Actinomycetota > Actinomycetes > Micrococcales > Luteimicrobium > Luteimicrobium sp. NPDC057192. The sequence goes on from NZ_JBHUWD010000015.1 coordinate 77,117, forward strand.
GATCGCGAGCTCGAGCTCGTGGATGCCGCCGCGCGAGCGCTTCGGGTCGAGGTCCGGGACCTCCGCGTGCGCCTGCTCCTCGTAGTGCTCCCAGTAGCCGGGGAGCGCCGCGAGCAGGTCCTCGGCGCGCGTCGTCCGGGCGCCCTGCAGCTCGCGCAGGACCTCCTCGCGGAAGTAGTAGTACTGGAAGTAGTCGCTCGGCACCGAGCGCATCGTCGTCGCGAGCTGCAGCATGCGCTTCGAGTGCACGTCCAGGGTCGGGTCGTCCTTGCGCTCCGCCCACGCGGCGTCGAGGAGCGGCATGAGGTCCTGGCCGTCGTAGGTGTGCTCGAACGACCAGCAGTTGTGGTTGACCCCGGCCATCACGACGTTCGCCCGCGCCGGGTCGAGCCCGGCGGCGCGCAGGACCGTGTTCGGGAACGTGATCGGCCCCTCGCACATCGACCACATGGTCCGGTCGGTGAAGCGGGTGACGGCCTGCGACACGATGTTCACGGGGTTCGTGTAGTTGAAGATCACCGCGTCCGGGGCGACGGCGTCGAGGTCCTTGATGATGTCCTCGTAGATGTGCACCGAGCGCAGGGACATGAAGAACCCGCCGGGGCCCTGCGTCTCCTGGCCGATCACGCCGTGCTTGAGCGGGATGCGCTCGTCGAGCGCGCGCGCCGCGAAGTCGCCGGGACGGAAGCTCGAGAGCACCGCGTCGGCGTCGGTGAGCGCGGCGCGGCGGTCGGTCGTCGACGAGATGGTGATGTCGAGGCCCTGGTCCTTCGCGATCTTCGTCGCGATCGTCTCGACGGCCTTGAGCCGCTCCGGGTTGACGTCCTGGATGACGACCTCGGACCCGTCGAACTCCTTGCCGTGGGACAGGAAGGACGCCATGGTCCCGGCGCCGCGGGAGGACCCGCCGCCGATGTACACGAGCTTGATGCCAGCCATGAGATGAGTTTCCTTCGGTCGTGAGGGTGGGAGAAGGGGGCGGGGCTAGAGCCCCGCGGCGGCGCGGTCGGCGACGAGCGTCGGGTTCTTGCACTCGACCGCGATGGTCGCGGGCCAGTCGGGCTCGTAGGTCCGGGCTGCGGCGATCCGCGCGTAGGCGTCGCGCTTGTGCTCGCCGCAGACGATCATGACCACCTCGCGCGAGCTCGCGGCGATCGTGTCGACACCGACCGTCACGCCGTGCGTGGGCACCATGTCGAGCCGCGTGAACTCGGGGAACGTGCACATGTTGTCGCGGCGCGTCGCCTCGCCGAGCTCGGTCACGTGCGACCGCGAGTCGCGCGGCGTGCCGGGCTGGTTGAAGGCGATGTGCCCGTCGGACGCGCCCGTGGCCAGCAGGAAGAGGTCGATCCCGCCCGCCGCCGCGATCCGGTCGTCGTAGGCGCCGGGGGTCGCGGGGTCGGGCAGCCAGATCTCGGCGGGCGCGACGGTGCCGGCGGCGCGGCACCCCGCGGCGATCGGGCCGAGGATCTCGCGCCGCGCGAAGCCGAGGCACGAGTAGGACAGGTCCGGGTCGACGCAGCGCAGGACGCCGTCGGCGTCCGGGACCACGTACTCGTCCATCATCACGACGACGAGCCTCGACAGGTCCGCGCCGCGGGCGGCCAGCCGGCCGAGGGCGTCGTAGGTGGGCTGTCCGGTCCGGCCGCCGGGGCAGCCGAGCAGGAACGACGAGCCGTCGGTCGCCGCGAGGCGGTCGAGGATCATGGCCGCGACCGCGTCGCCGACGGCGTCGGCGTCGGGCAGGACCGTGGGCTGAAGAGTCACGTCTCCCCCTGGGAGGTGGTTCGGAAGGGTGGTACGGCGGGTCACGCGGCGGGCGGTCATTCCTTGATCGCGCCGGCGAGCATCCCGGAGATGAACTTGCGCTGGAAGATCACGTAGAGGATCAGGACCGGAGCGGCGACGATGAGGCCACCGGCCGCCATGAGGTTGATCTGCGTGACGTACTTGCCCTGGAACACGCCGAGGGCGACCGTCGCGGTCTGGTTCGCGCCGTGCAGGAACACCAGGGACAGGAAGTAGTCGTTCCACGTCCACATGAAGCTCAGCAGGATCAGCGTGTAGATCGCGGGGCGGACCATCGGCGTCGCGAGGTACCGGAGCATCTGCAGCGGGCCTGCGCCGTCGAGCTCGGCGGACTCGAACGTGGCCCGGGGGAGCGCGCGGAACGCGGCGCGCATCCAGAAGATGCCGAAGGGGACACCCATCCCGAGGTTGATGAGGATGATCCCCGGCAGCGAGTTCGTCATCCCGAGCGTCCGGAACTGGTAGTACAGCGGGACGATGATGGCCTCCATCGAGATCATCATCCCGAGCAGCACGACCGGGAACAGGACCTTCTCTCCGGCCACGCCCAGCACCCCGAATGCGTACCCGCCGAGGAGGGCGAGCACGACCTGCCCGACGACGACGGAGACCGCGATGATCAGCGAGACCGTCATCGCCCGCGAGAAGCCGGCCTGCGTCCAGGCCGTGGCGAAGTTGTCCCACTGGAAGCTCCCGACGCCGACGGGCTTCCCGGACCGGTCCGGGCTGAGCGCCGCCGCGACGAACGTGCCGATCGGGAACAGGACGATCACGGCCATCACCGTGAGGACGACGTAGTTGACCGTGCGTTCGGTCTTCGAGATCCGCATGGTCAGTCCCTCTCCGAGACGCGGGTGATGACGAGCGCGACGGCCAGGCAGAGCACCGCCATGACGACGCCGATCGCCGCCGCGAGCCCGACCTGCGGGTTCTGGAACGCCGCCTTGTACAGCGCGACGGCGGGCGTGAGGGTCGAGGTTCCCGGCCCCCCGTGCGTGGTGATCCAGACGAGGTCGAAGGTGCGCAGGGCGGCTGTGATGGTCAGCGTGAGCGCGATCGCGAGCTGCCCGCGCAGGCCCGGGAGCGTGATCGCGAAGAACTCACGGACCGGCCCGGCGCCGTCCACCCGCGCCGCCTCGTAGAGCTCGGGCGCGATCGCCGAGGTGCCCGAGATGAACAGGACCATGCAGAACCCGAAGGTCACCCACGTGCCGATCAGGCCGAGCGCCGGCAGCGCCCACGTGAAGTCGCCGAGCCAGGTGCGGGCGAGCGAGCCGAGGCCCACCGCGCGCAGCGCCTGGTTGAGCGGGCCGTCGGGCGCGTAGATCCGCTTGAAGACGAGGGCGATGACGACGGTCGTCATGACCTGCGGCAGGAAGAAGATCCACCGGTAGACCGCCATCCCGTGCTGCTGGCCCCGCGTGAGCAGGGCCGCCGACAGGAGGCCCAGCGCGATCGGCAGGAGCGCGAAGAACCCGATGAGCACGAGCACGTGGCTGAACGTCGACCGCAGGACCGGGTCGGTGAGGAACGTGACGTAGTTCTGGAAGCCGACCCACGACGGCGTGCTCACGCCGTCCCACTTGTAGAACGAGTACTGGACGGACTGGACGAGCGGGACGAGCACGACCAGGCCGTAGATGCCGAGCGGCAGGGCCGCGAAGGCGAGGCCGACCCACCGCCGCCGGCGTCGCAGGGAGCGACGCCGGACGGCGGTCGCCGGCGCGGTCGCACCCGCCACCGAGGCCGGCGCGCCGGCCTCGGTGGGGGCGTTCGTCGAGCGGGCTACGGCGGACACGGTCAGCTCTGCCCGCTGAGGAACGCGTCACGGTCGGCGTCGACCGCGGAGGTGAACTTGTCCGGGGTCATCTTGCCGGCGAACACGAGCTGCAGGTTCTGGCCCAGCGTGTCGAGCATGGTCGGGCTCGACCAGTCGAAGTACGGGACGTAGCCGTCGTCGCTGTCGAGCGCCTTCGCGGCCGCGGACTCGCCGGTCAGGCTGAGCGAGGACGCCGGGACGGTGACGTCGTGCGAGAGCGCCGGGACGAGGCCGAGGTCGACCGCCGCCTGGCCCGCGGCCGGCGACATCAGGTAGTCGAGGAACGCCGCGGCGACGTCGGGGTGCTTGCTCTTCGAGGAGACGACCATCGCGCCCGGCGCGGCGCCGACGCCGACGGTCTTGCCGTCGGCCTGGGGCAGCTGGACGTAGCCGAAGTGGCCCTGCTGCTTCGCGTCCAGGCCGAGCGACCCGGTGTACTCCCACCGGAAGACGCCCTGCCCGCCCACGAAGTTCGCGACCGCCGTCTGGTAGTCGATGCCCGCGAAGTCCTTCGGGAACCAGCCCGCGTCGGCCCACTTCTTGACCGTGGTGACGGCGTCGGTCATCGCGACGTCGGTCGCCTTCACCGACGGGTCGTCGTAGATGTAGTCGTTGAGCTTGTCCTTGTTCGCCATCACGGCCTGGAGGCCGAGGAGCACCGAGGTCGAGCCGTCGAGACTGCCGTACTCGAACGGGATCTCGCCGGCGGCCTTCGCCTTGGCCGCGTCGGACTCGAGCTCGTCGAGCGTCTTCGGCGGGTCGATCCCGAGCTTCTTCAGCTTGTCGGCGTTGTAGTACAGGCCGATGAGCGAGGTGCGGGCCATCGGGGTGGAGAACCACGAGCCCGAGCCCATCGTCTTGAAGTCCGTCGTGAACTGGTTCTGGCGGGCGATCGTCGTCGGGACGGTCTTGTCCCAGCCGTACGCCTTGACGTACGGGTCGAGGTTGAGGACGAGGCCGCCCTTCGCGAGGGTCCCGAGCGACTGCCAACCGTTGTTCGCGGTCGCGATGTCGGGGCCGTCGTCGTCCTGGAGCTGGAGGTTGAGGGTCGAGTTGAGCTGGCCCCAGTCCTCGGTGGTCCGCTTGATGGTGACGTTGGGGTACTTCTTCTCGAAGTCCGCGATCGCCTGCTCGATCCACTTGCCCTCGGCCGAGCCCCAGAAGTCCGTCAGCTTGAGCGTGACGTCGCCCGCCGACGCGATGTCGGTCGAGACCGAGCTCGGCTCGTCGGTGGTCTTGCTGCTGCCGCCTCCCGGCGCGCACGCAGCCATGGTCAGAGCGAGGCCCGCGGCGACCGCGGCGGTCGTCGCCACCCGTGCCCGAAGAACGTTCATGATCACTCCGTCGTGTTCGGGGGTCGTGTCCGGTGCGCCGGCCGGCGCGTCCTTTCACGGCCCGATGTCCGGGACCCTAGACGACAGTGAGCCAGTTAGTCCAGTTGCAACCAGTTGGCCAGACTGGTCGAACCAGGGCCGGGCTACTGGTATGTTGCCCCCGTGACCAGTTCCAGTGCCGCGACGCAGGCGTACGAGCGGCTCGCCCACGACCTCACCGTGGGGCGGTACGCCGCCGGCTCGCGACTGCCCGGCGAGCGCGACCTCGCCACGGAGCTGGGCGTCAGCCGCGCGACGCTGCGCGTCGCGCTCGGGCGCCTCGAGTCCGAGGGCACCCTGCAGCGCTCCGCCCAGCGTGGCTGGTTCGTCCCGCGCGAGATGATCGGCGAGCCGCCCAGCACGCTGCAGTCGTTCACGGAGATGGCGCGAGCCCGCGGGCTGCGCCCCACCGCGCAGGTCCTGCGGCACGAGACCCGCCCCGCGACCCTGGACGAGGCCGAGAAGCTGCGGATCGCCCCCGCCGCGCCCGTCATCCAGGTCGACCGGCTGCGCGGCATGGAGGGCACCCCGGTGTGCTTCGACGTCGTCGTCGTCTCCGCGCAGCGAGCGGCCGCCCTGGCCGACGCCGACCTCACCGACGCGTCCCTCTACGACGAGCTGCGCGAGCGGTGCGGGATCGAGATCCACCGCAGCGCGTACACGCTCATGGCCGCCGTCGCCGACGCCGAGCTCGCGCGGCTCCTGGGGACCGCCGTCGGGGCGCCCGTCCTGGTGGGCGACGAGGTCGCGTACACGTCCGACGGCGTCCCGGTCCTCGTCGGGACCAACACCTACCGCGGCGACGCCTACCGCTTCGAGGCGGACCTCTTCCGCCGGGCCTGAGCAGCGGCCGCGTCCGGAGGACGCCGGGCATCCACCGATCGGTGGATGCGGTCACCCGCCGGACGGCGCAGCGGTCGACCCCGGCGGCCGATACCGCCTGACCAGCGGCGACGGAAGGCTTGAGGGCAACGGAAGGAGCCCCCGATGCCCTCGAACCAGCCGGTCATCGCGATCGACCACCTCAGCAAGTCCTACGGCGCCAAGCGCGCCGTCGTCGACGTCAGCCTGTCCGTCGAGGACGGCGAGATCTTCGGCATCCTCGGCCCCAACGGGTCGGGCAAGACCACCACCGTCGAGTGCGTGTCCGGGCTGCGGCACCGGGACGGCGGGTCCGTCCGCGTGCTCGGCGCCGACCCCCAGACCGACCGCTCGGCCGTCCGTGCGCAGGTCGGCGTCCAGCTCCAGGAAGCGGAGCTGCCCGCCAAGCTCACGGTCCGCGAGGCGCTCACGCTCTACGCCTCGTTCTACCCGGACCCCGCCGACTGGCGTGAGCTCGTCGACGTGCTCGGCCTCGGGCCCAGCCTGGGGACGCGGTTCGGCAAGCTGTCGGGCGGCCAGCAGCAGCGGCTGTCCATCGCGCTCGCCCTCGTCGGCAACCCGAGGATCGCGATCCTCGACGAGCTGACCACCGGCCTCGACCCGGCCGCGCGCCGCGAGACCTGGGACCTCATCGAGCGCGTCCGGGACCGCGGCGTCACCGTCGTCCTCGTCACCCACTTCATGCAGGAGGCGGAGCGCCTGTGCGACCGCCTCGCCGTGATCGACGCCGGCCAGGTCGTCGCGATCGACACCCCCGGGGGCCTCGTCGAGCGCCTCGACACCCGCCAGGAGCTGCGGTTCCGCCCCTCGCGCTCGTTCGACGACGCCCTCCTCACCGACCTCGGCCCGGTCGACCAGCTGGTCCGCCGCGGCACCGAGGTCCACGTGACCGGGACCGGCGACGTGCTCGGCGCCGTCGTGTCCACCCTCGCCCGTGCGGGGATCGTCGCCGAGGGCCTGCGGGTCCAGCAGCCCAGCCTCGACGACGCGTTCCTCGCGATGGTCGGCCACGAGTCCTCCTCGCGGTCGGCCGCGACCCCCACCACCCAGGAGCAGTCATGACCGCCGCAGCCGTCCCCACCGCCTCCGCGCCGCGCGTCGGCGCCGCCCCCGCGGGCCGCGTGTTCCGCAACCTCCTGCGCAGCGAGGCCCTCCTTGCCTGGCGCTCGGGTGCCGCCGTCTTCTGGTCGGCGTTCCTGCCCGTGGCCGGGCTCGTCGTCATCGGCTCGATCTCCGGCAACCGCGCCCCGCAGGACGGGCTCGGCGGCCGGAGCGTCCTCGACACCTACCTGCCGATCCTCATGATGTTCTCGCTGACGATCTCGGTCGTGACGCTCATGCCCCCGACGCTCGCGGTCTACCGCGAGAAGGGGATCCTGCGACGCCTGTCGACGACGCCGGTCCCGCCCTCACGCCTCCTCGGCGCGCAGGCGGTGATCTACGCGGGGCTCGGCGTCCTCGTGTCGGTGGTCCTGCTCGTGGTCGCCGTCGCCGCGTACGACGTGAACCTGCCCGACCAGCTCGCCGGGTTCGCCGTCTCGCTCGTGCTCGTCGGGGCCGCGACGACCGGGCTCGGCCTCGTCGTGGCGGCGCTCGCCCCCAACACACGGGTCGCGAGCGCTCTCTCGACCCTCCTCTTCTTCCCCCTGATGTTCTTCGCGGGCCTGTGGATCCCGCGGGCCTCGATGCCGTCCGGGCTGCGGGCCGTGAGCGACTGGACGCCGCTCGGCGCCGGGGTCCGTGCGATCCAGGCCACCGTCGACGGGCACTGGCCGCCGCTCTCGAGCCTCCTCGTGCTCGCGGGCTGGGCCGTCGTGTGCGGCGTGGTCGCGGCTCGCACGTTCCGGTGGGAGTGACACCATCGTCATCGTGAGCAGCACAGACGACGCCGGCGGGACCGCTCCCGTGTCGCCCAGCCCTGGCGCGCCGACGCCCCGGACCCCCGCGGCCCGCGACGCCGGCGCGCCCGTCGTGCTCGCCGGGACGGCGGACCCGATCGAGGACCCGTGGTGGTCCCGCATCGACCGGATCGGACGCCGTCTCCTGCTGCCGGCCCTCGCCGTCTCCGCGGTGCTCGCCGTGCTGTCGGAGCAGTCCGGGTACGGGACGCCGGACCGGCTGCGGGCAGCTCTGGGGCTCACCGCGCTCGCCGCGGTGTGGGTCGTCCTGTTCCCCGGGCGCCCGCGGCACTTCGGCACTACCGGCGACGCCCTCGTGTTCGCCGTCCACGTCGCGCTGAGCGCGGTGCTCACCTGGTTCAACCCGTGGTTCGCGATCTTCGCCTGGACGGGCTTCGTCATCGCGGACGAGCGGGTGCCGCGCCGCGCCCTGCCCTGGGCCGTCGTCCCGGTGGCGCTCGTGCTCGCCGCGTCGCAGGTCGGCGGCTACCCCGACGACCTCGGCGCCTGCCTCGTGTGGTTCCTCGTGGCCGCCGTGAACTACGGCATCGCCATGGCGCTGTACGTGAACATCGAGCGCGGCGTCCAGCGCAACGCCGAGCTCGCGCGGGCCAACGTCCGCCTCGAGGCCGTGATCGCGGAGAACGCCGGACTGCACGCCCAGCTCGTCGTCCAGGCCCGTGAGGCGGGCGTCCAGGACGAGCGCCAGCGGCTCGCGGGCGAGATCCACGACACCCTCGCGCAGGGCCTCGCGGGCATCGTCACGCAGCTCGAGGCGGCCGACGGCGCCCCCGACGACGCCGTCCGCCGCGGTCACCTCGACCGCGCCCGCGCGCTCGCCCGCGAGAGCCTCACCGAGGCGCGCCGCTCGGTGCGCGCGCTGCGGCCCGAGCAGCTCGAGCGCGCGACGCTCGGCGAGGCGCTCGCGGAGCACGCCGTCGCGTGGACCCGGGCGTCGGGGATCCCGGTGCAGGTCGAGATCACGGGCGCGGTCCTGCCTCTGCCGGGTGACGTCGGGTCGGCGCTGTTCCGCGTCGCCCAGGAGGCGCTGACGAACGTCGCGAAGCACGCGGACGCGTCGCGGGTCGGGGTGACGCTCACCTACCTGTCGGACGTCGTCGTGCTCGACGTCCGGGACGACGGCGTCGGCTTCGAGCCCACCGCCGGCCCGTCCGGGCACGGTGCAGGGCCGTCGTCGGACGACGACGGCTACGGTCTGGTCGGGATGGTGGCGCGGCTCTCGCGCGTCGGCGGGTCGCTCACGATCGAGACGGCTCCCGGCGAGGGGGTCGCGCTGAGCGCGTCGGTCCCGGCCGGCACCGGGGCGCGCGACACCGAGCGCCACGACGAAGGGACGGCACGATGACAGGAACCGCACGGCCCGGAGCGGCGGTGCGCGTGCTGCTCGTCGACGACCACCCCGTCGTCCGGGACGGGCTCCGGGGCGTCCTGGAGAGCGAACCGGGGATCGACGTCGTCGGGGAGGCCGGGGACGGGGCGGAGGCGCTCGCCCGGCTCGACGCCCTCGCCCGCGACGCGACCGCGCGCGACGACGGTGCCGGCGTCGACCTCGTCCTCATGGACCTGCGGATGCCGCGCATGGGCGGGGTCGAGGCGATCGGGCACGTCCGCGAGCGGTTCCCCGAGGTGCGGGTCCTCGTCCTGACCACGTACGACGCCGACCGCGACGTCCTGCCCGCGATCGAGGCCGGCGCTACCGGCTACCTGCTCAAGGACTCGCCGCGCGACGTCCTCGTCGACGGTGTCCGGGCCGCCGCGGCGGGGCGCCCGGTGCTCGCGCCGTCGGTGGCGGGGACGCTCATGGGGCTCGTGGGCGCGCCCGCCGGCGGCGAGCCCGTTCTCAGCCCGCGCGAGCTCGAGGTGCTGCGGCTCGTCGCGTCGGGCGCGACCAACCGGTCGGCGGCCCGCCAGCTCTTCATCAGCGAGGCGACGGTCAAGACCCACCTGCTCCACCTGTACGAGAAGCTCGGCGTCCGGGACCGCGCCGCCGCCGTGGCCGTCGCCTACGAGCGCAAGCTCCTGGGCTGACCCACGCCGTCCGCCCTCACCCCACCCGTCCGCCCTCACCCGCCGGCCTTCCCGTGAGTGCGTACTTCTTGTGCGACACGCCAGGCGTGTCGCACAAGAAGTA